>JAYTUF010000676.1:0-18347 GCA_043744755.1 Anatilimnocola sp. | reverse complement strand
GTGGCCCACCCGTAGACAACGTCGCCATTGATGAAGAAGGCTCGATCACCCTCTTCCGCTTGAACGGCATGACCGTGCTCCTGGGCCTCGCCTTATCTCTGGCCTGTTTCCGCAGCATTTCGGCGACGATCATGGTCTTCTTCGTCGGCGGCATTAGCGCCGTATTGACGGTTGCCATGATGTGGTGGTTTGGCAGCACGGTCGATGCGATCGCGATGTCGATGCCCGCGCTCGTCTATGTGCTGGGCCTCTCGGGCGCGACGCACATTATCAATTACTATCACGAAGCGGTGGAAGAAAAGGGGCTGCACGGCGCGCCCGAGCGGGCGATCAAGCACGGCTGGAAGCCGGCGCTGTTGTGTAACATCACGACGGCGATTGGCTTGTTCTCGCTGGTCACCAGCGAACTGGTTCCCATCCGCAAGTTCGGCATCTTCGCCGGTCTGGGTGTGATGGCCACGCTGATTATCCTATTCACCTATTTGCCCGCGGCTCTCCAGATTTGGCCGCAGCGCCCCGCCAAGCGTGAAGGGGGACTCGCGGATCAACCCTGGCTCGATAAATATCTGAGCGGCCTGTGGCAGAACATGGGCAGTTACATCATTCGCAATCATGCGCTGGTGGCGGTGCTGTGCCTGATTGTGATCGGAGCCACCGGCTATGGCGTGATCTACATCAAGACCTCGGTGAACATGCTGAAGATGTTCAACTCCGATGCCAAGATCATCAAGGATTACGAATGGCTGGAAGCGAAACTCGGCGAACTGGTGCCGATGGAAATCGTCGTCCGCGTGCCCAAGTCATCGCTGCTGCCGCCGTCGGCTGATTTGCAAATTGAGAACGCCCGCTTGCGAGAGTTGACGGAAGAATTAGAGACAGTGACTGACGCGGTCCGCAAGCAGGAAGTAGCCACCGAGCTGGGCAAGCTCGAAAATCTGCAACTCGAACGGCAACTGCAGATGCCGTTTCTGGAGCGAATGGAGCTCGCCGCGCGGATTCAGCGCAATGTGCAAAACGAATTCGGCGCGGGGGGCCGAGAAAAGATCGGCCGGGCGATGAGCGCGGCGACGTTTGTTCGCGAACTTCCCGAACCGAAGGGAGACAGCACCAGCTTCTTCAAGCGAGGCGCGACCAGCAAGCGTCTCGAAGCGCACCGCGAAGAGTTCTTGCACAGTGACTATCTGCGACTCGATAAGGATGACCAAGCCGAATTATGGCGCGTGAGCTTGCGAGTCGCCGCGACCAAAGGCGTCGATTACGGCGTGCTGATTCATGAATTGAAAGACGTTGTCGAACCGATACTCTCGGCTCAGCAACGCCGCGATGGCATCCTGCAATCGCTAATCGCGAAGGGAAACAACAAGTTTCCCGCCAATAGCAAAGTGCTGCTGCTTGGCGTGCCGGCCGACATTGCCCAGCGGGCAGCGGGCGAAAAGATCGTTGCGGAGCCTGTTGAAGCGACCACAGAGGGCGTCGCCGCAGAACAAAAGCCCATCAATCAATCGCGGATTTTCAGCGAAGCCCTAATCGACATGCTTTCGATCAAGCGGCTGAAGGTCAAAGCCTTCGTGCCCGGCGTCGATGCGGCACCGGCCAATTGGAACGAATATCTCGCCGGTTTCGATTGCGTCGTGCTGGTCAATGACCATGCCGCCTACGCCGGCTTCGATCTGCGGCGGTCGAGCAAATTGCTCATTGATGTCCGCGATCACGTGTTTGATGGCAAGGATCTGAACACCTCCGCCGGGCGGTTCAAAGCCAACTCCAAACTTTCCCGGGCTACTTACACCGGCGTTGTGCCCATCGTGTACAAGGCCCAGCGCACGCTGCTCGATAGCCTCATTCAAAGCACCTTCTGGTCATTCATCACCATCACGCCGCTGATGATGTTCATCAGCCGCAGCTTCTGGGGCGGCCTGGTGGCGATGCTCCCCAATGTGCTGCCGGTGCTGATGGTCTTCGGCGGCATGGGCTGGTTGAAGATCGAGGTCGATGTTGGTTCGATGATGACGGCCAGCATCGCACTGGGGGTGGCAGTGGACGATACCATCCACTATCTCAATTGGTATCGAGAAGAACTCGACCGCTTGAGAGATCGCAAGCTGGCCATCCTTGCCGCCTATAAACACTGTGCAACGCCCACGCTCCAAGCGGCCATCATTAGCGGCCTGGGACTTTCCGTGTTCGCCCTCAGCACGTTCACGCCGACTCAGCGGTTCGGGTACCTGATGCTGGTCATCCTCTGGATGGGCGTGATCGCGGAACTAATCTTCTTCCCCGCGTTGCTGGCCGGACCGCTGGGCGTCGTCTTCAAGCCCCGCAAGTTGAAGGGCGCAGTCGAAGGCGGGACTACGCCGGTGCTGCAAGCCGAAGTGGCAGTGGAGCCCATCACCGAACCGGCCCCGCGCAAGATTGGATCGTCGGTGCCCGCGCCCGCGGGCAAAGCGGCGCTCCTCAATCACCTGCGGCAAGACAACGCCCACAGCCGGAAACGGTAGTAAGTAGTAGGCCGGAACCAGCGGTACTCCGCGCAGTTCCGGCAAGAAGTGCAAGTGGACTTAATATCGCAAGTCGATGGTTTCAATGGCAAATCGGTCTTCAGCCCCTGCCGGAACTGCGCGAGTACGCTGGTTCCGGCCTACAGGAGCTACCAATTCAATCCGAACTTATCGCCGCCTGATTTGGTCTTGGTGCCGCCCTTGAGTTCACCTGAACGCTTGGGCACGATGGCGGCGCGAGGCGGTTCTTCGACGGGCGTAGCTGAATCTTCCTTCTTGGTCGATTCTTTCTGCGGCACTTGAATGATGGCCTTCATCGAGAGGCCGATGCGTTGGGCTTCGGCATCGACCGAAAGAATCTTGGCTTCGACCTCTTGCCCTTCCTTGACGACGTTCTGCACCGCATAGACGCGGTTATGGGCCAGCTCGCTGATGTGAACCATGCCCTCGACGCCCGGGGCAATCTTGACGAAGCAGCCGAAGGCGGCGAGCCGCGTGACGTTGCCCTTGATGATCGAGCCGACGGGAAATCGTTGCTCGATGCCGGTCCAAGGATGCTCTTCGGGGTTCTTTAACGACAGGCCAATCTTGCCCGTTTCGGCATCGATCCGCTCGACCCGCACGCGGATTTTCTGGCCCTCTTTAAGAATCTCGCTGGGGTGTTTCACCCGCTCCCAACTCAGTTGGCTGATGTGGATCAAGCCATCGACGCCCCCCAGATCGACGAACGCGCCGAAGTCTTGAATCTTCCGCACGATCCCTTCCCGCAGTTGCCCTGGTTCGAGTTCGGCAAGAATCTTTTTCTTCGATTCTTCCTTCTCGCGTTCCAAAATCGCCCGCCGGCTGAGGACTAGATTGCCGCGGCGTTCGTTCGATTCGGTCACGACGCAGAGGAGTTTTTGATCGACATATTCGGCCAGGTTCTCGGTGCGAAACATCGAAACCTGACTGGCGGGAATGAAAGCCCGCGCGCCGCCCACGGTGCATTCCAGGCCGCCGGTGTTGGCCGCGGTGATCTTGGCTTCGACGAGGGAGCCTTCGACCAGATTCGACCAATCGCCGCCACTGACGACTTTGCCGCCGGGGACG
Source organism: Anatilimnocola sp. (assembly GCA_043744755.1). Taxonomy (GTDB): domain Bacteria; phylum Planctomycetota; class Planctomycetia; order Pirellulales; family Pirellulaceae; genus Anatilimnocola. The sequence continues at coordinate 14,760 of JAYTUF010000676.1, read as the reverse complement.
TTCACCTCGTGCAAATCGTCTTCGGCATTGAAACCGGTAACGGTGACTTCCAGTATGTCGCCGATGACGGGGGGCGTTTCAAAATTGCGGACCGAGACGACGCCTTGGTTCTTCGTGCCCAGCGAGACAAACACATTGTCGCCATGCACTTCGACCACTTGCGCTCGCATCCGCGTTTCATTTTCCAAGCGACCGGCGGCGGGGGCCACTTTGCCGCTGACGACATCTTCCAGTGAGAGATCGCCGAGAGCCTCTTTCAACTCCGCTTCGAGATCGGCCGACAAAGGATCGCGCCGATTAGGTACGGGCACCGGTCCCCGCCGACTGGCGGCTCGTTGCTGTTCCGCGGCGGCATCGAGCGCGGCTTCTTCTTGATTCTCACGGTCGTTCGCGGATTGGTTCTCGCCTTCGCGCCGCGGGCGTTGCGGCTTGGGTGGGCGCGGGCCACGATCGCGACGCTGCTGGCCACCGCCGCCACCTTTACCGCCAGGCCCACCCTGATTCCCCGTCATGGGCCCGCTGGTGCGACCGACTTGAATCGGGTTGCGTTTGACTTCATCACCAGGCGGAGTTGCTTCACCCGTGGCAGGCGGCGGAGCAGCGACTGGCATTTCGCTGGCGATTGGAGTTTGCGGCGCGGCGTTTTCAGGAGAGTCAGGAACAGTTGACATGGTCGATCACGAACACCGAAATGGGGTTTACGACAGACGCACTTCGCTCGCGGCGGAAACCCGTTCACACGCGGCCAAGGATAACATTTTGGGGAAGCTTAGCAGTCTAACATACGCCAGTTCCTGAAGTAGCTGAATTCGCCAGAATTCAGAGGCCCCGCGCGGCTCAGCTGAATTCTGGCGAATTCAGCTACGAGGAGCGTGCCGATTGTGCGGGTGGTTTGCAAATGACCGCCGGTTTGGTATGGTCTGCCCTGCAGCGGGTCTGCCCACATTTGGTAACTCACTATCAGCACCGGCCTCTTTTAGCACACAGTGCAACACGGAGAATTGTTATGTCGATGTTCATCGGCGAAGGTCTCGCGGGAGAAGGCAACGAAATCGCTCACATCGACCTGCTCATCGGCAGCAAAGATGGCCCCGTCGGGCACGCGTTCGCCAGCGCTCTGGCCACTCAAAGCAGCGGCCACAACAACCTGCTCGCGGTGCTCACGCCCAACCTGGCCGTCAAGCCGGCCACCGTGATGATCACCAAGGTGACGATCAAGGGCATGAAGCAGGCCGTGCAAATGTTCGGCCCCGCTCAGGCCGCCGTGGCCAAGGCCGTGGCTGACGCTGTCGGTGCCGGCACCATTCCCAAGGGCAAGGCCGAAGACCTGGTCATCGTGTGCGGCGTGTTCATTCACCCGGCGGCTAACGACGACAAGAAGATCTATCAATACAACTACGACGCTACCAAACTTGCCATCGAGTGCGCCATGGCCGGCAAGCCGACCGTTGACGAAATGCTCGCCGGCAAAGACCAGGCCGCGCACCCCTTCCGCGGTTTCTAGTTGGAGTTCCGGCTTCAGCCGGTCTTGTAGGGATTGGCATGGCCCGGTCCGTTAATGAATAAGCCCAAGATTCTCATCCAGTTCGATAGCGACCCGCACGCCAGCGTCTTCGACGCCGTGGTCGCTATCGACGCGGGCGTGGAGCAACTGCTGCAATACGCCGCGCTGGAGCCGAAACAAGTCCGCGATCTAACCCACGGGGCCATGTTCACCCGCGGTCCGCAGGATTTGCCGCACACCGCCATCTTCATCGGCGGCAGCAGCGTTGCCAAAGGCGAAGAACTGCTTGCGGCGGTCAAGCGCTGCTTCTTTGGTCCGATGAGGGTCTCGGTACTGCTCGATGCGAACGGCGCGAACACCACAGCCGCAGCCGCCGTCATCGCTGCCGCTCGTCATCTGAATCTTGCAGAGACGACCGCCACGGTTCTCGCCGCGACGGGCCCCGTGGGTCAACGCGTCGCCCGGTTGCTCGCCGGACTGGGTGTCACCGTTCGCCTGGCTTCGCGGTCCGCAGAACGAGCGGCCGAAGTTTGCGACGCTTTACGAGCTAAAATGACACAAGCGAAAGTCTCCGCGGTCCAAGCGACGAATCCGCAAGAAACACGCGAGGCCATCCACGGTTCGCAGTTGGTCATCGCGGCGGGCGCAGCAGGCGTGGAACTGCTGCCGACTGAAGTTCGTCTCGCGGCCAACTCCCTAAAAGTCGCCATCGACCTGAACGCCGTTCCCCCCGTCGGCATCGCGGGCGTGGAAGTTGGCGACAAGGCCAAAGAACACGACGGCGTCATCTGCTACGGTGCCCTCGGCGTGGGTGGCACGAAAATGAAGATCCACCGCTCCGCCATTCAAAAGCTGTTCACCGCGAACAGCCTGATCCTGGATGCCGAAGAAGTGCTGCAGATTGGGCAGCAGTTGGAGTCCCGGCTTTAGCCGGTCTGCCGCCAAAACATTGGCGCGCCGGCTAAACCCGGAACTCCAGCTTCACGGCTAGGGCGAAACCCCATTTTGTCTTCAGCTTAGATCACTTCGACCGGGATTACCGAACAGCGCGACAAGCCCCGGTCGCCGGTCAAAAACACCAATGCGCCCGCCTCCACCGCCGTGGCGTAATGGAGAGCGTCGGGCGACTTGAGGTTATAGCGCGCACGCAACTCAGTCGCGCGTTCGACGACCGCCTGATTCAGCTCAATGATGACCAATTCGGTTCCCGCGAAGAACACGTCGAACTGCGCCAGGGTGACAAGATCGCCCGCTCGAAGCGATCTTGATCGACACTCCAGCCGGGTCAATCGCGATGTGATCAACGACCCTGGAACGCCCAACGAGGCGGCCAGCCGGACCGTCAGCGGAGCGCGAGTCGCGGCGTCCCCTTCGACCAGGCGGATGACAACATTCGCATCAAGGTAGATCAACGGTCGCCCCACTCGTCCCGTTCAGCCCGCACCTGGGCCAAGATGTCGTCGCGGGTCCGTAACACGGTGGCGGTGCCGAAGGCGTCGGCGACCGATCCGCTCACGGGGGACGTCGTCGGCGTGATGATCAGTTGGGCCGCGCCCTCGGCATGGGGAAGCGGACCATCTGGAATAAACGTCTGACCGCGATATCGGCCCAGAACGATCAGGGTGTTGTCCATCAGAAATCCTCCTCACAGCAACCTCCAGGGTAATGTACCTGGCTCCCAATCGGAAGTCCTCCGTCGCCGAACGACACAACTCCGCGGCGGGCTATCTTAGGAGGCTCGACCGTTGGAGGGATGAACCTCGACTTGGGTCATCAGCAATAAGTCAAGCAGGCTGTAGCTGTCGTCCTGCTGGAACACGATCACCGTTCTACCGGTCGGCGACTGGGCCACGAAATCTGGATGCGCAACATCAAACGTTCGCCCGTCTGCCATGCGAATGGTAAAAGGCCGAAACGGCTGCAGACGCAAGGTGGATTTGAACTGCTCAGTAATCATGCCTGAATTATACTCCGCCGCCGGTCTGCTGCTGCTCTTGGTTCAGCGTTGAGCTACAGCAGCTTGCGGAACTCTTCGACCGTCAGGCCGGCGTCCTGCACAATTCCGCCTAACGTAAAAGCCTTGATCGGATTGTGCCGCGGAATGGTCACCTGACGGGTGCCATCAGTCATCACGATGTGCTTGCCCTGGCGAATGATCGTAAACCCCGCCTTTTCCAGAGCCCGAACCGCATCCAGGTGATTGACCCCAGCAATCTTGGGCACGGCTAAACCTGCACTTCCACTTCGCGCACCTCAGCATCCTTGAAGCGATCTTCCAGAGCGGCCAGGTATTCACGAATCGCGTCTTGGATATTGGCCAAGGCTTCTTCCTCGGTGTCGCCTTCGGACCAGCAACCAGGGAGCGCCGGCACGGAGACGCTGATCCCCTCCTCGGTGCGGTGAAGGGCAATCTTGTAATTCATGGGATTCTCCTTTCCCTCAGTATACTCGGCCGCGAAGTTCAGGGCTGGTTAGCGCTCTACGGCGGCGCGTGGCTGTGTTTGGCGCAGCCTAATACGGTTGAATTTCAAATCAGCATCCAATCTTGCAGGTTTTCGCGCAAAAAAGTTGGAACGCCAACTCGCACGCTAGCCGTGTTATCGCTGCGCGAAAACACAGCCACCTCGCAGTTGCAGTGCGTGGTTATCGCGCCGTCCCTGTCGGCACGTCGGTCGCGTGGTCCCACTCGGCATCGAACCCGTCTTTGATGCGGGCCAATGTCTGGTTGCGGTCACGCCCCTCTAATTGCTCATACGCGTTAGCCACATGTTTCGCGAGATCAACGAGCAGTAGTCCCCAAGCGGCTGGGTCCTTCCACGCGAGCGCATGCAAGGTGACGTGCTCCCGGCCGTCGGCAATCCAGATGCGCGCGATCTCCGCAGACTCTCGCGCCGATGCTGCCGCGGGTGGAATGGAGAGTTCGTTCATAGGGGGTAACTACTGATTATCTAACTCAAATGCGGCGTTGCATCCGAACGGGCAGTCGGGCAAGAGTTCCCATCCGACGGTCGGGTGCGGAAAACTTGCCTAGTGCGAAGACGGAAAATCATACAGATTCCGAATCTCGGCGGCGGACTTTTCGGCGAGATTGCTGAACCGAGCATAGAGCGCCGGCACGTCGGCCACGGCGGTTTCCGTGAGGCGCTCGAACTTGGCGGCGAGCAGCGTGGCCAGGTGCGCGCGCTCGCACCGCGCGTGGCCTTGGGGGTACATCAACAGGCCGCTACTGAAGACTCGTTGCGAGTGGATCAGCTCAATGGTTGTCGGGATGCCGTCGGGATACAGCGCATCGTATTCGGGTCCGCCGTGCACAAACTCGATGCGGCTCATCAACTCCCGGGTGATAGAATGTAGCAGCGCGTGGTCGTCGTAGTCGTGCGGCAACAACATCAAGTCCTGCCAGAGTGTGATCTCATCATTCGGTCGCGCGGGAGACACCACCGCGGCGGCGCGTTCAATGGCCTTTCGCAAAAGCGTGGCAATGATGTAAACCATCGAATGATCCGCGCTTTGACGGGTGCGCGGGTCGCGCTTGTGCGGATCGCCGATGATGCTGAAGGCCGGTTCATAAATCGTGATGCGAATTCTGCTGAGTTGCTGCCAATCCGTGATCAATTCAGGATGCTGCGCGAGCAGGGCCAGCAAGCCTCCAATCGCGCCGGCCGATTGATGCTCGTACAAGCCCAGCTTGAAGTGCATTCCCATGATTGCGAAGTCATTGCCTGCCGTGGCCAGTTCTAAATCAAACGGGCTTTCCTCGGGGCTCGCTGGTTTCTCGAACAAGCAGAACACCGCCTGCGGATTGCGGAAGATGTCGGCCGGTCCGACAAAGCCGCGCATGGCGCGGCGCATCGAGACGACGGCCATCTCCGCCGTGATCGCGGCCGAGGCACCTTTGCTATCGGACAGTTGATGCCCATGCCGGATCGCGCGGAAGGGAACATAGTGGGCAACGACCAGGCCAATCGCCGATTCAATCTGCTCCGCCGTCGCGCCCAGCACCGCGCCATAGACGGCCGCGGCAGCAATCCCGCCATGCAGCACATGATCGAGCTTGTGATCCTTGAGGCCAAAACACTCCGCGAGCCGGCCGCGGATTTCATCGAGGCAGAGCATCGCGAGCAATGTTCTCCTGCCATCCCAGCCGGCCAATTGAGCGGCGGCAATAGCGACCGGATAAAAGTCGTTGTGGCCAAACTCACCCCGCGCGTAGCCCGTGCGCGGGTTGTAGCCGAAGTTCGTTCCATTCGCATCGAGTTCGCGAACGGCAGAACAATTCGCGAGCACCGCCTTCTCGGGCTGGACGAGCTGCGTCGAACCAAACAGTGTCGCGCCCTGACCATCGGCTACGGGATACGACAGCGCTTCTTCACGCAATAGCTTCGGCGCAGACGCACCACAAGCGAGAGCAGCCACGCCGCAGGCAATGCTATCCGCATGAAACTGTTCCACCCGCGCGAGCACTTCGGTGGTCGGGCCACCGAACCGTTCGTTCAAAAAATCAATCGCGTACTGCCCAATGCCGCGGGCCTGGTTGGTGTAACGCGGGAGGAGCAGGAAGGAGTCCATGGTTTTGCATTCAGGGCGTTGGGCAACGACTGAGATCGCTGCGGGCTGCATCATCCTACTTCGTAGACCAATACCCCTCGAACGGGGGCCTGTGTTGAAACCGACCGGGAGTTTTTCGACACAAATTAGCGCCGCACGCGAGTTTCGCGTGGAGTGCGCGTTCAAATCGGGATGAATGGATTCAACATTTGGGACGAAAGTCGACAGGTGTTGGTGAGGACTTACGTCACACCACAAAGAGCCACGCACGCAGTAAGTGAACGGACGCGGGAGACCACTTTACTTCGTGCGTGGCTCTTTTCTTTTTTTTCTTAAATTTGGGACCAGACGTGTCCAACCCCCTGCATCTAATAGTTGCAAATGTACACGCTTCATTCTTTGGAGGAACTGGTCATGTCCACGATGTTGCCCGCTTTGTATTCCGTGCTGCTGTTGCCCCGCCGCGAAGTGGTCGTCCGCGGTCTCACGCTCCGCGATGCCTCTGCTTGGATGCGGACCTACAACGAAGTTTTGCAAGGATCGCCTTGCCAGGCAGTCATTGCGGAAGAAACCGCAATGCTGCCGACAGCCACTTCACGAACTGCGGCCTGAAGTTTGAGCAATGTAACCCGTGGGGCAAGTTCCTAACTTGCCCCACATCGACCTGTTCCACTGATTGTCGCGCGGCCATACATTGCAAATCGGCAGACAACACCTCACACACAACCGCCGCTCACCAAGGATCGCCCGATGCAGCGCTTTTTGTCATTGCTCCTTACCTCGTTGGCACTTTTCGCAGCTTCCGCAAATCTCTGCGCCCAAGAGGCTGCGCCCGAAAAGCCGCCCGTCCGCGTCGGCGTGCTTGGTCTCGATAACTATCAAGCGGTGGCCTACACGCAGCTCTTCAACAGTCCCAAGGCAACCGGAGACCTGGCGGGAATCAAGGTTGTCGCGGCCTATCCGATTGGCAGCGAGGACATCACCGAGAGCAAAGTCAGCCTGCCGAAGTGGAAGGAGCAGATCGGCAAGTATGGCGTGGAGATGGTCGATTCGGTCGACGAACTGCTGAAGCGGTGCGATGCGGTGATGATTATGAGCCTGGATGGCCGGCATCATCTGAAGCAGGTCGAGCCTGTGCTGCGGGCGAAGAAGCCGGTCTATATCGGCCGGCCGCTGGCGGGATCGCTGGAAGATGCCATTGCAATTTTCAAACTGGCCGAAGAAACCAAGACTCCCTGCTGGTCAAGTTCGCAGCATCGTTACAGCCCCGGCTTCAGCGGCATGAAGGACCATCCTGAAGTCGGCCGCGTGCTGGGCTGCGATGTGTACGGCGGCTGCTCGGCCGACGCCAACACGCCGGGCTTCATCTGGAGTTCGCTGCACAGCATCGAAACGATGTACGCCATCCTCGGCCCCGGCTGCGTTTCCGTTACCTGTACCACCACGCCGACTGCCGAGCAGTTCACGGCCGTCTGGAGCGATGGCCGCGTCGGCACTTTCCGCGGCATCAAGCAAGGGGCGGTCAAATATAGCGCCACGGTTTTTGGCGAGAAGGGAGTTTCCGTCGCCGGCATTTATGGCCACGGCGCGCCAGTGAAGGGCGTGGTGCCGACGAACGATAAGTACATGGGCTACGAAGGGATCGCCATCGAACTTGCCAAGTTCTTCAAAGGTGGCCCCGCGCCGGTCACTGCTGCCGAAACCATTGAGTTGTTCACGTTGTTGCAAGCCGCCGAAGACAGCAAAGCCGCCGGGGGTAAGACCGTGCGACTGGATGAAGTTGCCAAGCAACAGCGACTGAGAATCGGTAAATGAGCGGTTGTTAAAGTCTTAAAGAGCCGCGCACGAAGTAAGCGGACGCACCGTCCCACATTGGTGATCTCAACATGTCAACTCACTTCGCGCTGAGCATTGCCTGCGGTCTGATATTGACCTCAACCCTCTCGCTCCGGGCCGCGTCCTGGAACGACGAATCCGCCGAAGAAACTCCGCCGCGACTGGAATACGCCGACTACAACCTGTTCTATAACCCGCTGACCAAGACGCCACGCAACTATTTGCTCTCCGTGCGGGACAAGATCGCCCGCCAAGACGCCGGATTCGGCTTGCACGACATTCCCCGCGGCGGCAAACTCGACGAACAGGTCGATCCAAAATTCCAAGGGCCGGTCCCGAAAGCGTTTCCGTTTGCCGACGAGGAGATCAAGCTTCGCAAAGTGGGACTGGCGAAGATTCTCGCGTTCTATCGGGATGCTTATACTCCAAGTGATGGTAGCCCTCTTATCGGCGTCGGCGACCCGGGCGATGGCGCTACTACTAACATTGGCGCGGTGGAAGATGGGACCGCGAAGCACAATCGGTTCGGGCGGCTTGGAATGGAATAGTCGGGCCATGATGCAATCTTGCTGAAGTCCAAGCCAGCGATAGGCAAGAGAGGATTGAGTAGGCACAATGAAGAAGGAGGTAACAAACATGGGACATATTTTGACGGTAGAACTCAGCGACAGCGCCTTTGCAGCCTTGAGCCATCAGGCCCAGGCTGTAGCGACATCTCCCAACGAACTAGCCGCAGCGGCTCTCGAACAGCGCTTCATCGCCACTGAAGAACTGCCGCTGAGAACGTGCCCGACAAGCGAGGCCGACCAACGGGCAAGTCGGGAACGCTTTGAGCGCCATTTCGGCGCAGTGAATCTGGGTTACGCTACTGGCGCCGACAATGAGGGCATTGATGCCGAATTGGCGCGTGCTTACTCCGACAACAACGAGGCAGGCTGATGCTGCTGGATACCTCCGGCTTGCTGTGCCTCCATCACCAGGCCGAGGCACTACACGAGGAAGCTTGTCAGGCTTATCGGGCATCAGCTACTCGACTAACTCATTGCTACGTCTTGGCTGAATTTATCGCGCTCGCACAATCGCGCCGCATTCCGCGTCCGGCAGCCATAGAGTTCGTGACGGACTTAGTTGCGAACTCACACATTCAAACCGTGTGGGTTTGACGAGGCCCTGCATTCCAAGGCAATGGCACTCTTGCGTGATCGACGGGACAAGACCTACTCTCTGTGTGATGCCGTTAGTTTAGTTCTGATGAGGGAGCGCGGCGTTTTTGAGGCCTTAACGACGGATCGCCATTTTGCACAAGAAGGCTTCAGCAAATTATTGGAGTAGCATGCTTCAGCTCGGCAGTCTTTTGGCGCCGAATTCAGTTACTCACCTTCGCCCAGAACGGGTGCTGCCGGTCGCCGCGGGTGCGAACGTCTTCGAGCAGAACGGCGATGTCGGGCTGGACGTTGAGCATTCGTTTGCCACGAATCAGGACATAGGGCTTGGCGCTGAACGTGACCATTTCGGGTGAAAGCCAGACAGTGATCTTGGCGGCGGAGCTATCAGCCGAGACGCCATTGTTCGCCAAGATGGCGCCTTCCACTTTGGTGGCGAGCGCGCCGCGACCGGGGGGCCATTGCACGGGCGTGACCATGCTTTGAGCCGGCATCTGATCGACTTCGACGAACCAGAAAAAGTCGTCCCACGGACGCAGCGTGTTGGCCGCGAATTTCTTGGGGAAGAAATTGCGGCGATGCAGGTTCATCCATTCAAACAAGTTTTGAATCTCGTCGGAAAAGTTCTCGTGCCCGCGGCCCTGATACTGCACGACGATCGAATCGTAGCCGACGAATTTCAGATACTTTTCCCAGTCGGTCGCATTGGTGGGCCATTTGTCGCCGTCCTTCTCGCCGCAGACAAAGTACATCGGCAGGTTGCGGCCGTTTTCGGAATACCGCGAGATGTATTTGTCCGCGCGGGGCACGATGGGGAGCACGCCCGCCCACAAATCGGGATGGGCCAGGCCGACGTCCCAGGCCGCATCGCCGCCCATCGAATGGCCGCTGAGAAACACCTGGTCGGTATCAATCGCAAACCGCCGGCTGGCATCCCGGAGCGAATAGAGCACGGCCGCATGTTCGCGGACGGTGAACTCATACTCACGCTGATGTTCGCGCGTCCAAACCGGCGCGATGACGATATAACCATGCCGTGTGGCCTGGCCATACCGCATGCCAGCTTTGGCGGAATGCGGGCCAGCCCACCAATCGATTTGCTGCAGCGGCGTCGTTCCCGCGCCATTCATGGTGATGATGACTGGATAGCGGCGATAGGGATCGTATTCGGGCGGCAACTGCACGAAGTAAGTGATCGTGGGGTCTTCCGACAAGCCGGGCGTTTGCACCTTGAGCAAACCCGCGATGCCATCGACCGTGGGCAAGGGGCCGACAGGTGAACCATCGCGCGCATCGGCTGGTTCTCGCAGCAGTGGCTTCTTCACTTGAATGAGCGCGGGCGGCGCCACAATTTTCAGGTTTTGATCGAGCAAGCCGGCCTTGCCATTTTTGACGGGAGGTGCGACCACCCGCGCTGCCGGCGGCGCGGCAACAGGAGGCGCCGCAACCGGAGGAGCCACGGCGGCGGGGTCAACCGGCTTTGGTGCTGCTACCGGTTCAGCCGGCGTTGCATCCGCGGGATAAGTTGCCATCGGCGGCTTCATGTGAGCGAGAATCTTGGCGACGTATTCCGGCGTGCTCCCTTCCAAACTTTGCAACGCAGCCAGAGCTGCATCGCGTTCGGGCTTGCGCTTCGCCAGTAAGTAAATGCGGACTTGGTCGCGAACCTGCACCAGCGACAGCGTGACCGCAAGATTATCGATGCCGTTGCCGCTCCCCAGCAGCCAGCCGCTGATCGCGAAGGAGAGCTTTTGCTCAGCAGTAGATTTCTCGTCATCACTGAGTCGCAGGTAATCGGCCATCCGCTCGAGCGAATGGATATTCATTTCCGCTTCAATCTCCTGACACACCACTAGCGCGCGGCTGCGCGTAGCTTCAATTTCGATCTTGCCGACGTGCTCCTTCATCAGCAATAGAACTCGCTCGCCTTTGTCCTTAATCTCCGTGTACTCGGCCAACATGTCGCGCGCTTTCAAAACCGTTTCGCCGGCGACGCCTTCGGAGGGAAAGTTCGAGAGCATGTTCACGGCGAGCAGATGCTGCCCCGAATCGCGACGAAGTTGCACTTCCTTCAGTAACATCCCGGCCCCTGTTTGCCTGAGCGCTTTCACTTGTTCTTGCAGGTCGGCCAGGTTGGGAAAATCGCGAATGACGGCTTCGAGTTCGGCGCGAGCGTCTTGAATCCGCTGCGACTGCAAATAGAGCCGAACAATGCTTAGCCGCTGATCGGAGTTCTTGGGATCGATCCGATGCAGCAGGATTTCGCTGAGCGTTTCGCGGGGAATCGAACTCGTCGCAATCCGCATCGACCAGACGTATTGATAGCTGCCGCGGGTCAGGGCATCGACCTTCGTGTACCGCGGCGTGATCTCGGTGATGCCTTGAATGACGTCGATGTTCCCCTTGCTACCCGCCATGGTGAAGATGCGGCGGCCGTATTTATCAAAGGGAGTAACGCGCACGATGGGACCGACCGAAGCAATGCCCGGTCCAGCCGAGGCGACAGCTTGCTGCAACTTGATGCGCTCGAAGCTGCTGAGCTGCGTATCGCCGTAGGTTTGCACGTTCTTCTTGCCGAAAAAGATCCGGCGGAGATCATCATCGACGATCACGATTTCTTTGGTCGCGACGTCGCCCCCTCCGCCGCCTTTGAGCGGGTCGCCATCCAGGCCGGCAAGATCCCCCATGCTCCCTTCGAACCGCATGCCGTTCTTGAGCGTGATGACTTCGGCTGAAGCGTGCGGACAAAGCAAGCACGCGCCCAGCAAGAACCATGCAGCCGCGAAACATTCGCGCATAGCAGCCACTCCTTCCAGCCGACAGACAGCCCCGGCTAACCGATAAGCCCGCACTACTCTATTGTGACGGCGTGGCGGGCCAAGTCAATGTTGGAGTTGCGGCTTTAGCCGGCGGGATGAAAACCGGCTGAAGCCGGAACTCCAACGGGCTAATCATTCTGCTCGCGGACCATTGGTTCCAGGACCTTGGTGTTGCGCTCGACGGCGATGACCACGGTCCGTTGTTCAACGCCATCGGCACTGCTGGAGACGATGGGGAGCACTTGCCGACGATCCGGCATCGAGAGGCGGATGGTAAAGCTGCCATCGGACCGCAGCTTGACCGGTTCACCGGCAAGTGTAACGCGGGCGTCGGGCTTGGTGGCCCCGAAGACAATCATTTCGGCATCGACGTTGAAGCGGAAGTCGCGATGCTTGTTCAAAACCCGATCGGCGCCGACTCCGAACTGGTTGCCGTTGAGCGAAGTCATGGGCCGTTGCAGCCGTTCTTCAAACAGTTCTTGCAACTCACCGCTGGAGCTTTCTTCCGAATAACCGCCGCTGAGGGCGTAGACCTTTTCATAGTTCTCGGCGATGTCGGTCCAGTTCTCGTCAATCGCGTCGCTCGTATCGGGCGGCGGAGTGGAGACTGAATTGCTGCGGCAGATGGAAAAGAACTTGCCGCCTGCCGTGATATAACCCAGGTCGGCCCGGTAACTGTGCGGGGGGTTGGGAACGTCGATATACCAATTCGTCACGCCGCCATGCACGTCGATCTCGCGGACAATGCGTTCGGCGGTGCTGGTGGTGGAGCCGCCATCGACTTCCATCAAGCGGAGAATGGGGCGCGCAGAGTGCCACTGTTCGGCCAAGGCGGCTTCGGCCCGTTTCACGCTGACGCGGGTGACTTGCCAGGAAACTTGCAGCCAGTAGGGGTCGCGAACCATCAACACAATGCGATCCTTATCATTCCCCTTCTTGGGAACAGATCCCGCTTTGGTATAGGCGGTGGAAAGATCCTTCAGCCGTTCGCGCATGGCATGAGCGTGATGAATCTTCTCGCTGATGCGGTCTTGGCTCTTCGATGTCTTGGGTTTGCTGGGCGGCTTATGCGTGCCATTGGCAATCCCGTTACCGTTGCTATGAGCCACTTGCGCCTTGCCAGTGGGCCGCATGACGGCCGGCTTAGGCTCCGGCGTTTTGGGCCTGGCGGGAATCGCGCTAGGCTTCGACAATACAGGAGAGGGAGTTGACACGGCAGGTCTGGCACTGGCCATTGGCTTCGCGGAAACAACTGACTTCGCGGCCACAGTTGGCTTGACGGCCGCCGTTGGCTTCGCGGCCGCCGTTGGCTTGGCGGCAACGGTTGGCTTGGCGTTGGATTTGACAATCGCCTTGCCCGGCAGGCTGGACCGTTTGGCGGCTAAAGCAGGTTTGGCTGAGGTGACGAACTTTTTCGTGACGAACTTATTCGTGATAGGCTTTTTCGCCGCGACAGCCGGGTTCGACTTCTTCATCTTGATCGATTTTGCAGGTGCCGGTTTGGCTTTTGCTGGCTTGGGCTTCTTTTTGCGCAGCAGGGCCTTCACCAAATCGTCTTTGCGCATCGTCTGAGCGACTGACACGCCGGTCTTCTTCGCTAAACGGGTCAGGTCTTTGAGCGATTGGGTTTTCAACGATGCAGCAGTAGTAATCACGACGCTAATCTCCATCCTCTGGCAAGACGCCTGCCCCAAGCTTGGGCCAATGGCACCACGATCTGATGTTCAGCGCCCTCCGTGACCCGACAAAACCGGCGAGACCAACCACGTAACCGCTTACCCGTTAAGCGCTAACGCAGATGAACGCCAAGCTGCCAAGGTCCCTCCGCGGCAGCCGAACTCCGTAACTTAGAGCGAGCAGTTAGCAGGCCTAACTCGCTGATGTCAGTGTAATTGAAGGTGTACTCGACTGCAATCTCCCCATCTTCCCTCAACTGGCCGTTTGGGGCGGTTAAAGTTCCCTCATGGCAGTTTTTTAGGCGGTTGCCACCGCATTTCGCTTATTTAACGGAAAAATGCGAAGCAAACATCAGCGGCCGTTGATTGCAGAAAAATCCGTTGAAAATATGTCCTGAAGACGGCTTGCTGCGTACCTTTTGAATGTTCCCAAGTCTTTACTGGATCGGTGGTTGGAGTGCTGCGAGTGGACATTGTGAAAAAAAACACGAATTACCCGCTCGGTCGGTTGACCGTCGCTAAAGCCACCGTTACATTACCCTCTTTCCCAGCGCTAACGGAATCGTTATTCCCGCGAGCGCCGTTTCCAAGTTTCGATCCCCCGACTGCGATCGTGACCGAGAGCGATTTTCGGCCCACTTTTTCCAGGCGATCTCCGCGCTGCTCTCTCCAAGCGGTGTCTTGTGCGTCCGGCAGATGCTCAAAACTCCTACGGCGAGCTAATGCGACTGGCAGTTCAAGCCAGCTCCATTGTCGGCGGCATGGTGGTTCCCGGATTGATTGGCGGCTGGCTAGATTCTCGGTTCGGAACGCGGTTCGGCGCTTTGATCGGCATTGGGCTGGGGGTGGTGTTAGGGACGATTCAACTGCTGGCCTTGGCCCGCCGCGGAAACGCGGGGCGTGGGGTTAAGAAACCGGCGGATGACGAGGATTCTGATCGTGACGCAGGCGCGTGAAGTTGCTGCTCAGCCAATCTCGCGATTTCGAGGTTGGGGCAGCGCGTGCGCTATCTTTTGCGGCGTTGTCTTGCTGGCTCTGTTCGCTTCCATCGGCATCGCCTGGCAATGGGGCGGGCAACGGTTTCTGCCGTCCGCACTGATCGCGTGGGGCTTGTGCTGGACCGCCGCCTTAATCGCCTTGGCCATTGTGTTGGTCGGCCGGCAACTGGGGCAGGGAATCGGGGCGGTGCTGCTGGCGATGGGCATCCGCATGGC
>JAYTUF010000675.1:0-4689 GCA_043744755.1 Anatilimnocola sp. | reverse complement strand
CCTTAATCTCCACACGGCCCCCATCTTCACCAATTGAGCCATTCGTGCAAAGCTCAACCCACGGGTAAATCACCACCTGCCACTCGCCTTAACGCGAGTTTCGAGATGGCTAAAGCCGAGAGTGTCTGCGCATTCTATCCACCGGCTGAAGCCGGTGGATAAGAAAAATGACGCTTCCGCGGGCTCCAATCGCGTCGCAAGCGACGCGGCGAAATGATTAGGCGCCGTACTTTTGCAGCCGTCCCGCATTGGCGAGCGCCAGGGTCATCAGGAACTTAGCTTCAAATTGTCCCAGGCCGCCGCGGATGGCGGTGTTCTCGCCGAACGTCGCGTGGCCATCGGGGCGGCAGCAATCGGAGACGAGCAGCGTGGGAACCGGGTGCCAGCTATGGGCTTTCAGGTAACTGGGCGTGCTGTGATCGCCGGTGACGATCAGCACGGTCGGCTGGAGCGCATTGATGCGCGGGATCGCCGCGTCGAACTCTTCGATCCTCTTCACCTTCTCGGCGAAGTTGCCATCCTCGCCGGTGCTGTCGGTGTATTTGTAATGCAGGAAGAAGAAGTCATAGTCTTTCCAATATTGCGTTAGCACATCGACTTGCTCGCTCAGCGTTTGAGCTTTCCCCAAGACCTTCATGCCGACAAGCTGGGCGAGACCCTTATACATGGGATAGACCGCGATGGCCGCCGCCCGCAGTCCATACACTTCGTCATAAGAGGGGAGGGCAGGGCGGCCGCTGAAGCCTCGCAGTGTAAGACCGTTGGCCTTGGCCTGACCGGCGAGGAGCTTGGTCGCTTGCTTGATGAACTCATTAGCGATAGCCGCTGCCTTTTCACTCGGTCCATCGTGACCGGTGGCAGCCAGCGGTGGTTTGCCGGTGGCTTGCGGGTCGGTGTCTTTGACATTGCCGCCCAGTCCTTCGCCGCGGAAGACGACGACGAAACGATGTTCCTTCACCGGCTCGACAAACACCTGCACGCCGGGGATTTTCACTTCGCGGAGCTTGATCGCCAGCGGAGCACTGTCTTCGGAAGCGATCCGCCCCGCGCGACGGTCGCTGATTTTGCCGGCAGCATCGAGCGTGCAGTAGTTGCCCCGCGCGGCCACATCGCCGGCTTGCATCTCAAAGCCAATACCCGTGGCTTCGAGCGCGCCGCGGCCAATGACATATTGAATGGGATCGTAGCCGAACAAACCCAAATGCCCCGGACCGCTGCCGGGCGCGATGCCGGGGCAAACGGGCAAGCTCGCCCCTTGCACGCCGACCTTGGCGAGCGCGTCGAGATGGGGCTTATTCGCCGTTTCCAGTTCCGTCTTGCCGCCCGGCGTCATCGGCAAGCCGCCGAGACCATCGGCCACCAGCATCACGATTTTCGAATCGTTCTGAACCTGTAACTCTCGCGTCAGGGCATGAATATCCATAGCAACCTCTAATTCTAATTCTTAGTTGCCTAAGTTATCTCCCTCTCCTCGGTACTCCGGGGAGAGGGTCGGGGTGAGGGGCTGACCTGCCAACGGAGTCTCCCTCGCGATACCAACGTCACTCACGCTTCCACCCCTCACCCTATACCCTCTCCCCTGGGTACAGGGGAGAGGGGACATCGCGAGCGGAGTTCGCTTACTCTCTATAATAACGGGCCCGTTCACAAGGTGCCGTGCAACCAGTATCTTCAATCGCAGGCTCTTTCGTTGCTATTTCCACACCTGCTTCGCTTCAGGCAACCACTCATGGCCGCAGCAATCGTTCCCTTGAGACTCGACATCAGCGGCGCCCAGCATCCCGAGTTCGGTGTCACGCTCACCGAGCTCGCCGCGCTCCGTCCCGCCGTTCTGCAAGCAAAGCAAGAAGTGCTGGAAGCCGATGCGAAGGCGTATGCGAGCGGTAAAATCCCCGCAGAGAAGCAGCCCCTCGATCATGGCTTTCTCGATCTGCCCGATCGCTTGCTGGCTGAGTATCAGGAGAAACGTGCCGCGAGCGAACTGGGCCGGATCATGACCGCCGCGGCACAGTTGCGGGAAAAGGTCGATCGGGTCGTCATTCTCGGAATTGGTGGTTCGTACATGGGCGCGAAAGCGCTGATGGACGCTTGCTGCCAGCCTTACTACAACGAGTTGAGCCGGGCGGAACGGGGCGGCTATCCGCGAATTTATTTCGAAGGCAACAACATCGACAACGATGCCTCGCAAGGCCTGTTGCACCTGCTCGGCACGCAGCAGGGGACGACGCCAGAGACTCGCTGGGGCATTGTTGTCATCAGCAAAAGCGGCGAAACACTGGAGACCGCCGTCGCCTTTCGGCAGTTCACCGCGGCACTCACCAGGTCGTGCGGCGGCGATGTCAAGAAGGCCGCCGAGTTCATCATCCCCGTCATGGGCGAAACTGGTCGCCTAGCCGATCTCTCCAAAGCGCTCGGCTGCAAAGAATCGTTCCCGGTGCCGGATGGCGTCGGTGGTCGGTTCTCGATTCTTTCCGCCGTCGGTTTGCTCCCGGCCGCGCTGATGGGCCTCGACGTGCTCCGCCTGCTGCAAGGCGCATCGCTCATGAACAAGCACTTCCGCGAAGCGCCGGCGGAAGAGAACATCGTGCTGCAATACGTGGCCGTCTGCCACTTGATGGAAACGCGGCGGCTGGCCAACCTGCGGATTCTGTGCATGTGGTCGAAGGCCCTCGAATGCGCTGGCCTGTGGTACGACCAACTGCTGGCCGAGAGCCTGGGCAAGCGCCTGCTGGGCGCCACGCCGCTAACGACCGTGAACACCCGCGACTTGCACAGCCGGGCGCAGCAACATCAGCAAGGTCGCCGGGACAAGCTGTTCGTCAACGTGATCGTGGACAAATGGCGGTTCGATGCACTGGCCGTTGGCAAGAGCGATCTGGATCAAGACAAGCTGAATGACATCGCGAACAAGACGCTGCCCGAGCTAATGTCCGCGGCCATTCAAGGGACCAACGAAGCCTATCAAGGTGACGGCCGGCCCACGATTGACTTGCACCTGCCCACCATCGATGTCACCGTGATGGGCCAATATTTCCAATGGCTAATGCTCGCCACGGTAATCGAAGGCCGGCTACTCGGCATCAACCCCTACGGCCAACCCGGCGTGCAGATGTACAAAGGCGCGATGAAACGGATACTAGGGCGATAAAAAATAGTCTTACTCCCTCTCCTCGGTACTCGCGGTACTCCGCGGATCGACAGGGAGAGGGTTGGGGTGAGGGGCTGACCTGCAGAATGAGTTAAGAATTATGAAAACGTGCATGACTCAATTGCTGTCGGTTGGCCTTCTATTGGCGGTAACTATCTCAGCTTCCCACGCCCAAGCCCCCCTGCGCTGGAAACTCCAAAAAGACCAAACCTTCCAACTGCAAATGAAGCAGCAGACCAACTCCGTCGTCACGCTCAGCAGCAAGAAACTAACATCGACGGTCGATCTGCAAGTGAATGTGACTTGGGCCGTGCAATCCGCCGATGACGAAAAGTTTGTTATCGAACAGACCATCGATTCCATCCGCATTGAAATGAAAGGTGCGGATCAGAATCCAGTCGCTTACAACTCGCTAGAAAAGAAAGCGGTTGTCGGCGCGGCGAAAGATCTGGCCACCGCGGTTGCGCCGTTG
Organism: Anatilimnocola sp.; assembly: GCA_043744755.1. Classification (GTDB taxonomy): domain Bacteria; phylum Planctomycetota; class Planctomycetia; order Pirellulales; family Pirellulaceae; genus Anatilimnocola. The sequence continues at coordinate 1,069 of JAYTUF010000675.1, read as the reverse complement.
CTGGGCGCGAAGTTCAATATCACGATGAACTCGCAAGGTGCGATTTCCGCGGCTGCCAAGGTATCACCCGAACGAAATGAGGCTCCCGGCGAAGCGGCCAAGGTTCCCGCGCTCAGCAAGGAAGCTGTCGAGCAACTGCTGCTGCAATCGCTGCTCCCCTTGCCAAAGGAAGCGTTGGCGAATGACCAATCGTGGACGGACGAGCGGCGAACCAAAGCCGCCCTCGGCGATGTGAAACAGAAGCGAACCTTCACGCTCGTGGGAAACGAAGATCGCGGCGGCATTGCAGCGGCGAAGATCAATGTGAAAGGTGAACTGGAAATCACTGCCCCCGCGGCATCCAAGGCGGCCGCGAAACTGAAAGAGCAAAGTCACACGGGAACGGTTTGGTTTGCGAAAGAGGCCGGCCGTTTGATCGCCGCCGAAACAACGCAGCGGCTGGTCACCGAAAGCATGTATCGCGACTCGACCATTGCCGTCGATCTCACCACCACACTTAGCACGACGTTCACCCTACGTGAGTAAGAGAGACTATCGCTCACCGCCGCCCGCGGACCGCCATCAGCGCCGCTGCCGCCAATTGCACGACAATCAGCGAATAGACGCAGGCCGCAATCAAGTTCGCTCGATCCACATCTCGCCAGCCGGGCAGATCGACGAAGATACTCGCCAGCAGCGGCGAGATCAGGGCTAGTACCGCCAATGTCAACCCGCTCATGAGCCAGCGCGGCCATCCCGTGACGCAGCGAAAGATGGCCGACGAAGGGAGCGCCGTCATGCTCAGCAGAATCCAGACGACAATCCCCAGCCCGTGATTCAGGTAGATCGACCAGACCAGCAGCGGCAGCGGGGCAATCAAATTGAACAGCAGCAAGGTTGTGCCGCGGCGTTGATCTTGATCCAGCGATTGATTGCCGACGGGATCCATCCGCAGTAGCACATCGAACAGCGGCGACGCAAGTCCCGATAGTACGCTGACGCCGACGAAGACGATAATCAGCGGGTATAAGAGTGGCGCCCATTGCGCGCTGCTCGCGGCGAATGAAGAGATTAACTGCAGCCCGATCAA
>JAYTUF010000674.1:0-4697 GCA_043744755.1 Anatilimnocola sp. | reverse complement strand
AACTGTTCGAGCTCGATGATCTTGAGTTCAGCAAGTTTCGCGGGGTCCTGGCCGTGATGCGACAGGTTGTGCCAATCCTGCGAGACGCCATCGATCTTCGGTACGGCGTTCATGCCGGAAAGGGCGAAGGTGATGATCCGCGTTGAGTCCGTTTGGAACGCCAGGCACATCAGTTCAACCATCAAGCGGACCCGCGCGGCGACTTCCTTGCTATCCGTCACATCGACGGGAACCTTGGCGTCAATCACGGGCTTGGCTCGCTTCGTCCAGCTCTGGGCCTTTTGCAATCGCTGCTCGACATCGCGGACGGCCGAAAAGTATTCAGCCAGCTTTTCCCGGTCACGTTTCCCCAGATCGCGCTCCAGCGATTTTGCTTCCGAGCGAATCGTGTCCATGATGCTCTCGCCCTGAGACAACCGCTCGACCTGCGTGCGGACTTCGGCGGCCGTTCCTTCGACGAACATCTTCTTGAAGATGGCCGAGGGGCGGTCGTTGGCCGGAATGGCCACGCCGCTGCGCGTGTACGACAAACCCCGGGAAGATGCGGAGGAGAGTACGAGTGAGGCAAACCGCGTATCGGAGGCTAACCGCTCGACAGCGAATTGATCGAGCGAGATCGTGTTCTTAAAACTATCCGACCGCGGATGTGGCGCAGCGGTTAGATATGAAGCCTCGGCCGAATGCCCGCCATCAACATCGGGATGCGACAGCCCCGAGAAAACGGTGTAGTCCTGACGAAAGTCCTTGATGACTTCGAGATACGGCGACGGCTCATAGGCCTTGCCCGCCTGCTTGGGAAACAGGTTCTCGGTATGGATGCCGAGCGTCGTGTTGATGCACAGCAAGCGGCGGGGAGCTTCAGCCGGCTTTTGATTGGGTGCTGCCTTGGCTGAAGTGCGGAAGGCGAACGCTTCGAGCAATGGCAAGGCGAGAGCGACGCCAGCGCCGCGAAGGAATATGCGCCGGGAGGGTTTGGAGGGGAGCATGGAAGGAGCCTTATGCGGTCGTAGGGACTGGGAATCGTAGCACGAACCCCCAGGTTCGTGCGAGTGTGGCGGCGCACGAACCTGGGGGTTCGTGCTACGGGGTTATTTCCTATGAAACAGTTCGCTCGCTACCACTGCGTGGATGATCGAACGGAGACCGTACTTTTTTTCTTTCACCTGCGCCACCAACCGGCCAATCTCGGCCTGGTCGCCATATTCGACGCCGCCGCCCGTTGCATAGACCATTAGTTTTTGCGTCACGCAGCGGGGGACCTGGTTGGGGTCGGCCAGGAGCAACTGCTTGAACTCGGCCAGGTCGGCGAACTTGCGGCCGTCCTTGAGTACATCGCCGGCATCGACTTCGCGCCCCCAGCCGTACTGTGGGCGGGCCAGGTATTTCGTGAGATTGGTTTCAGGCACGCGCACTTTTTCGCGGGTGCCGACGGCCCGATAGTGGTCGCGGAAGCCGCCGATCACGTCGAAGCTTTCCAGCGCAAAGCCGGGCGGATCGATGTCGGCGTGACAGGCTTTGCAACTTTCAATCTCGCGATGCTTGGCCAGTTGCTCGCGGATCGTTACCGCGCCGCGGATGTCGGGTTCGATGGCCGGCACGCTAGCCGGCGGCGGCTTGGCAGCGTGGCCCATGATGCGATCGAGCACCCAGACGCCGCGGAGAACCGGCGACGTCGTGGTGCCGTTGGCTGTTACTTTCAGCACGCTCGCATGAGTTAGCACGCCGCCACGATGATAGGCCGGCTGGATCGCCACCTTGCGATGATCCACGCCGGTCACGTCCGGAATGCCATAATGCCCCGCGAGGCGATTGTTCACTAACGCAAAATCGGAATCGACAAAGTTATGAACGGACAGATCGTGTGTTAGCAGTTCTTCAAAGAACAACTGCGTTTCGCGAACCATCGACCATTTCAGCAGTTCGTCGAACTCGGGATACAACTGCGGATCGGGCGTGGTGAAATCGATGTCTCGCAGGCCCAGCCATTGGCCCGTGAAATTCTCGATGAAACGTTGGGCTTTGGGGTCACTGAGTAAGCGTTCCGTTTGCGCGCGGAGCACTTCCGGTTTCCTTAAATCCCCTTTTTCGGCCGCTTCGAACAATTTGCGGTCAGGCAGGCTGCTCCACAGAAAATACGAAAGGCGCGCAGCCAGGGCATAGTCATCCAGCGGCCCCGCGGGTTCTTTCAGGTACAGAAACCGCGGCGAACAGAGGATGGCCTTGATGCCGAGGCGGATCGATTCGTCAAAAGGTTTGCCGGCAGCGAGCGAATCGCTGACGAGTCTTAGATAGGGTTGCAAGTCGGCGTCGGTCGTGGGACGCCGGAAGGCATGGGGCATGAGTTTGCTCAGGATTTTGGCCGCGTCTTCGGCAGTGCCGCGCTTAGGATCGGCGTCCCCCATCACGCGCAAGTAGCTTTCGGTCGGCCAGATCTCCGGCAGCGGTCCTTCGACTTCAATCCCTGTGACGCCGATGGATGGTCCCGGATATTCCAAAAACGTTTCGACTTTGACATAGCCCCGCGGCAAGCTCATCGGTTCGATCTTGATGGTCTCGCGCTGGCCCAAGCGAACGACAAGCTCCAGCATTTGCGGTTTACCTGGCAGGACATCGAAGAATCCAATCCGCCGCGCGCTTCCCGCCGCCGTGTTGAAATTACCGGCCAACGCGCCCAGGGTGAGCGGCACTTCGGATTGATGTGCCCGCAGCGCAATGCGGAAGCGATACAGGCCCGCTTCTTTCGGGCGGAACTTGGCGAGCTGCGAGGGATTGCCGTCGGAGCGAAACAGCAGCGTTTCGTCGCCCTCGAAGTAGCAGCCGCGGTAGTAAGAGGGAATGGAGTCCTTGAGCAGATGTTTCTCGGTCGTCGCGGGCCCTTTGCTGACTGGCGTAATGGCGGCAGTGATCACGGCGTCGGCGGCTTCCAGGTATTGTTCAATCAGAACGGGCGAGACGCTGAGCGCGGAGCCGACGTTGTCGAAGCCGAAGGCGATCGTGTCTTCCGGCAGCAGTTCTTTCACCGCCACCTCCACGGCGAACAGATCGCGGACGGTGTTTTCATACTCGGTCCGATTCAGCCGGCGGAGCGTGACCCGGCCTTCCGCGCGGCGCGCCAGGGCCGCTGCATCGAGCCGAGCGGCCAGCCGGCGGATGACCGTCGCGATCTCGGCAGCCGGCGGGCGGGGTTCCTCTTTGGGCGGCATGTCTCCAGCGCGCAGCCGCGTGGCAATGGCCTGCCATTGTTCAAACGTCCGCGAGTCTGCCAGGTCGGCGTTAAGTCGATCGAGCCGCAGATCCCCTTCGGTTTTCTTCTCCCCGTGGCAGCGGTTGCAGTGCTGCTTCAGGAACGTGGCCGTGGGGACATCGAGATCCGCCGCCGAACTAGTTTCAAACCGAGAGAAAAGGAGTGTACTGAGAATGATCGTTAACAAACAAGACTGCCTGCGATTCATGTCTGCTCCCCTGCCTTGCCGGTTGTTGCCCTGCCGTCAGTCTAGATGGGTAGTCAAGGTTTGTGTACTCACGACGGTCGGGCAAGTTTGCCCATTCCAAGACGGCCCAGCGCTGGTTTTGAGAAATTAACACTTCGGAGCTTGCATTTAGGCTAGGCGGCTTGTACCTTATCTTAGGAACTCAGCCCGGAGGGGGGTTCTTTGTGCTGCAAGGGACTGTGCTGGCACGTTTTATCGTGATAAGTGGTCTCACGCCGATTTGGCCCGAGGGTGGGCTGAAATGGCGACAGCTAAGGAAATCTGCCGTGCTCTCGCGCTCGCAGTCTCGCGTCGTTGCCCCTGCTCGTCGTAAGCGTCGTCCCTCGGATACTCGAAGATTGCGGCGCGAGTTTTATTGCTCGCATTCGGCCGAGCAACTTGAAGAACGGCGGGTGATGGCGAGCTTCATTCCAGCCGGCACGCTCGTCGATTTCGGCGATGCCCCGCAAAGTTATCGCACGCTACTCGATCAGGTCGGCACCGCGCATGGGCCGGTACACCGCCTGGTGTCGAACGTGTTTCTCGGCGGCAACGTCGATGCGGAAGCGGACGGCGTGCCCACGGCGGATGCGCGCGGCGATGATCTGGCCTTTGGTCAGAACGCCTTCGGCCAAGTGCTGGCCACCAGCGACGAAGATGGCGTGAACCTGGATTTCTGGCGGGATAGCTTCAACAATATTCAGCCCAATCAGTTCTTCCCGGGCGGCGTCTCGCACATTCAAGTCCATGCCAATGTGCCTGGCCGATTGAATGCCTGGATCGATTACAACCGTGACGGCGACTTTTACGATGTGAACGAACAAATTGCCTCGGCGCTGCCGATCGGGGCGGGCGATAACACGCTGACGCTCAGCGTGCCCCTCGATGCGACGGTGGGCACGACCTACTCGCGGTTCCGCTTCACCACCGACCCGCGGCCGCTCGGTCCCGATGGCGTCTACGACAACTGGGTCATTCCCGATGGCGAAGTGGAAGATCACCGGCTGCAGGTCAGCACGCCGCGCGACTACGGCGATGCACCGGCCAGCTACCAAACGCTGATTGCCAATAACGGGGCGTCGCACTTGATAGTCACCGGCATGCATAGTATGCCCGGCGTGCATTTGGGTTCGTATGTCGATCCCGATATCGATGGCCAGCCGACGCCCACTGCCCAAGGGGACGATCGCGATTGTTCACCAGCCATTCATCGTCGCGATCGTCCCC
>JAYTUF010000673.1:0-18431 GCA_043744755.1 Anatilimnocola sp. | reverse complement strand
CGCGTTAACTCGCGGAGTAACATTCGCGTTAACTCGCGGAGTAACATTCGCGTTAACTCGCGGAGTAACATTCGCGTTAACTCGCGGAGTAACATTCGAATTGACACGGGGCGCTAGGTTCGTACTCGCCCGCGGTGCGACGTTGGCGTTAACGCGAGGAGCTGTATTCACGCTCGCTCGTGGAGCCGCATTCACTCGCGGCGCGGAATTGACCCGCGGAGATGCATTGACCCGGGGTGCGGCATTGACGCGGGCTGAGCTACCTCCACCCACGCGCGCACCTCCCGAACTCATACCCCCGCCGGCACGAGCTCCGCCGCCGGCGCTAATTCCACCACCACCACTTCGACCGCCACCGCCGCCGCCTCGACCCCCGCCGCCACCGTCGCGCTGCGCGAATGATTCCAGCGGTATGACCACGGCCAGCAATGCAGCCGTTGCTAAATGCCAATAAGTTTTCATGACTAACCCTTTCGAATGCCAAAAACTGTCGAGAGCTAACGGTGCTCTAGACTGTCACGGCAGACCGGCCTAACACCGGCTACCTTGATAGGATCAACATTTGCGAATGATATGCCAGCCGTGACTAATCTCTACTGAACAACCCGCAAATCGCAAAAATAGGTGATCCAAGCTTCACAAATCCGCCTGTGATGGGGAGTTACGACGCAGCCAAATTTCGCCATAAATCACGTTGTCGACCATCAGTTACTTCGCTGCCTGAAGCGGAGCGTACTCGCAGCAATCACTGCGCTCTTCTGGCAGTCAGCGGCAGAACCATAGCGATCAAGACTGCCAAATAGTTAGCGCGCAAACCTTTGTTGAATCTGGGTGAGTTCCACTGCCAGGTTTTCCACTTCTTCCGGAGTGTTATACAAGGCAAAGCTGGCCCGGCAACTGGCGGGAATGCCCAACCGGGCATGGAGAGGCATCGCGCAATGATGACCAGCCCGCACCGCGATACCGCGCGCATCCAGCAAGCGCGAGAGATCATCAGGATGCAGGCCCGCGAGCGTGAACGAAACCAGGGCCCCCTTCTCCGCGGGACTCGGCCCCCAAATTTGCAACCCCGCGATGGATTCCAACAACTGATGGGCCTGTCGCGTGAGCTGCAATTCATGCTGCCGGATATTCGCCAGACCTTGTTCCTGCAGATAGCCGATGGCGGCGCCCAGACCAATCGCCTGCACGATCGGCGGCGTGCCCGCTTCAAACTTGTGCGGCAGATCGGCGGGCGTGAAGCCCTCCAGCGTGACACGATGAATCATGCTGCCGCCACCAAGGAACGGCGGCATCTGGTCGAGCAACGCTTCCTTCCCATAGAGCACGCCGATACCCGTTGGACCGAACATCTTGTGACCGCTGAAGGCCAGAAAGTCGCAGTCCAATTCCGACACATCCAGCGGTTCATGCGCCGCGGCCTGGGCTGCATCGACCAGCACCACAGCGCCAACAGCGTGCGCACGGATGGTGATCTCGCGCAGGGGGTTGATGGTTCCCAGCACGTTGGAAATGGCCGTGACTGCGACAATCTTCGTACGCGGGTTCAACAACCGCTCGAAGGCCTCCAGGTCTAACCGATAATCAGCGCGAATGGGAACCCAGCGAATCACCGCGCCTGTCCGGGCGGCCAACTGTTGCCAAGGAACAATGTTGGAATGATGCTCCATCTCGGTCAGCAGAATCTCATCCCCGGCCCGCAACTGCGAGCCCCAACTTTGCGCAACGAGATTGATCCCCGCGGTGGTGCCGCTGGTGAAGATGATTTCCTGCGGTGACTTCGCCTTCAGCAGTTGTTGCGCGCTCCGGCGGGCCTGTTCGTAGAGCGCTGTTGTTTCCGCGGCGAGCGTGTGACCGCCGCGATGGACGTTGCTGTAGCAAGTCTCTTCGACCTGGCGCATCGCCTCGAGCACGACAAGCGGACGTAATGTTGATGCGCCATTATCGAGATAGACAAGCGGCCGGCCGTCTGCGAGCCGCCGTTGCAAGATGGGGAACTGACGGCGGATGGTCTCCACGTCGAGCAACACCGCCAGTTTGACAACCGTTGCTGGCGCAGGCACCATCGGCTGCGCGGACAACTGTGGCGCTTGATCGGCCAGCGCTGCCAGGTCACGAATCCGCCGGATCATCGATCGCAGGCCGCTGCTCCGTTGCATGCCGATCAGATTTCCTAAACCCGCTCGTTCGATGGTTTTCTCAATGGGATAAGCCAGAATCTCGCGCGGCGTGAGACCGTTGTAAACGGTCAGCAAAATAGCCATCAAGCCTCGCACCAGCGCGGCGTCGCTCGTCCCTTGAAACGCCAGTTTGGCCGCGCCATCACCGCTGGCGGGAAGAACCTGCGGCACCAGCCAAACCTGCGACATGCACCCCAATACCCGGTTCGCTTCCGTTTGCCACTCGGCAGGAAACGCCGGCAGCGTATCGCCCAGCTCCATTAAATACTGCAGCCGCTCCTGCCCTTCGAGGTCATCGAGGTCCGTGCAGATTTCGTCCAAGGTCGTCGTGCCGCTCATTCTTACTCTCGGATTTGCCGTTGGTTCAACTGACTGCTGTCATTATAGAACCCCCGGACGCTCAAGTGCGGGACGATCAGCGACCAATCCACCAATCGTAAAGCTGGCGATTGATCTTCGCGCCTTCCCCCACTTCTGCTAATTACCCGCGAGTTACCCGCCTAGCGCGGCGTTTTCTGCCAGCGTTCCTATTTCTGGCTGCTGATACTTGAGGCTAAAGGCGTGTTGCCATGAACCGCATCTGGGCTTTGTTGAAGTGGGGTCGAGAGAAGCTGAGCATCAAATTGGTGCTGGTGGCACTGGTCTTGGGAACCGGCGCGGTGACGACCTACCTGGGCTACTCCCGCTTCAGTGGCGAACCGAAACTGCCTGAACCGAAGAAGATCACCACCGGCGGCGGTGCACTGCCTGGCGCTGAACTAGCGTCGGGCGCTATGCCCGTGTCAGCCGAAGCCCCGCTGTATGACCCCAATGCTTCCCAACAACCTCCGCCCGCGCCCCAGCCTTATACGTTCAATCCCAATGCTTTTGGCCCGCAGCCGGGTGCGCCGCCGACCACGCCCCCCGCCGAAAACTCGGCGCCCGCTTATGGTGATCCCGGTGCCGGTGGCCAGCCCGCGCCCTATCAGCCGCTCGTCGCCGGGAATGGGCCTGGATACAGCCCCGATCCAAGTCAGCCGCCCGCTGAAGGCGCGCCCGCGCCACTGAATCCTTATGGTCCGCAGTCTGGCGAAGTTCCCCCGAACCCGATTCGCGGCAATACTGCTTCGCTCAACGATGAACATCCGGCGGAGCCAAATGCCGAGCAACCACGTCCCCTGGCTGAACCTCCCTTAGAAAACGCACGGCCGCTAGCTGCCGCGCCACTAGTGCCTTTCTCGGCGGAAACCGCTGCCCCACCGACTCCGCGCCCGCCGAGCAATTATGGCCAACCCGCCGTTGCCGCTCCGCGCGATGTCGCCGCGCGGGAAGCCGCTGGTCATGGCACTCCCGGTGATCGTCAGTTTGAAGGCGCTCAAACGCCGGCCCTCACTTTGGAGAAGATTGCTCCCGCCGAAATTCAAGTCGGCAAGCTCGCGATGTTTGAACTGCGGGTAAAGAACGTCGGCCAGATCGCCGCGCAGCAAGTGCAAGTCACCGACCACATTCCACGTGGCACGCAACTCGTTGAAGCCAGGCCGCAATTTCAGAAGGCCGCCGATGGCTCGCTCGTCTGGCCGCTCGGCACCATGCAGCCGGGCGACGAACAGGTCGTGCAAATGCAAGTCATGCCCCAGACGGAAGGTGAAATTGGGAGTGTGGCGCAAGTGACCTTCGCCGCATCGGCCACCGCCCGCTCGGTCTGCACGCGGCCCTTGTTGACCATCGAACATTCCGCTCCAAAAAAATTGCTCATCGGCGAATCCCTGACCATGACTATCGTCGTCACCAACCCCGGTACCGGCGCCGCGACAGGCGTGGTGGTCGAAGAAGACGTGCCGCCGGGATTGATTCACGTATCTGGCGCTGAGCTGGAATATGAAATTGGCACGCTGCGGCCCGGCGAATCGAAGCCGATGGAACTAACGCTTCGCGCCGATAAGGCCGGCATCATCAAGAACACCATTGTTGTCCGCGGCGACGGCAACCTGGCCGCCCAGCATCAAATCAATATCGAAGTCGTCGCGCCCCAACTGCAAGTCGGCATCGTCGGCCCCAAGAAGCGGTTCCTCGAACGGCCGGCGACCTACACGGTGCCGGTCAGCAATCCCGGCACAGCTGCTGCCCGGGATGTCGAACTCGTCGCCTATCTGCCTCGGGGGATGAAGTTCGTCGAAACCGATGCCCACGGCCAATACGATCCCCAGCAACACGCGGTTTTCTGGACCTTGGAAGAACTTCCCGCAACCAAGAACGGCACCGTGAAGCTCACTGCCATGCCGATGGAGACCGGCGATCAGAAGCTGCGGATCGAAGGCCGTGCCGATCTCGGTTTGACAACCGCCTTCGAGCAAGTCATCAGCGTCGATGCTTCCGCGGAACTGATTCACACGATTGCCGATCTTTCCGACCCGATCGAAGTTGGCAGCGACACCACGTATGAAGTCCGCGTGACCAACGTCGGCACCAAGTCGGCGACCAACATCCGCATCGCAGCACTCTTGCCGCCGGAACTGAAAGTCCTGTCGGGCGAAGGCCCGACTCGCGCCGCCAACGACGGATCGCGAGTGATCTTCGAGCCCCTGGCCCGCCTCAACCCCGGCGAGGAAGCGATCTTCCGCGTGCAAGCCAACGCCCAGAAGGCCGGCGACTTCATCGTCCGCGTGCAAATCAGCAGCAACGAATGGCCCAACCCAGTAACGCGGGAAGAGAGCACCCGGGTGTATAGCGATCAATAGGTGCTTCACCACGCAGCTACAGCCACTTCGCAAGCGCCCCACCGCGAATTGCGAGCGCATCGATCTTTTTTGTAACCGCTGCATCTTCCAGCAGGGGCGGCGCGTGGTGCGGTTTAATGCGAGCGTCGATGACGAGCGAACCCGTGCAGCCCCAGTGTTTGTTGACGGTGGCGCCGCCGATGCCGTAGATATCCGCGGCAGGATTGCTGCGGGTGAAGGTGACCCACAGGAAGTTATGCAGCGTGCGCGAGACAAAATCGCCATCGTCAACGACGACGATGAGAGGAAAGGATTCCATTCCTGAATTCGCATTTCCCGCCGTCTCGACAAACCGTTCGACGTCTTCGTGATATCGCGCGAAACGGCGAGCGGGTGCGTTCAAATCGAAACTCGGTTGCGGTTCGATCTTCGGTCCATTGACAACAAGTACACCGGGAAGTGCGATTCGCGGTTGGGTGAACCCCGTGGGCAATTGCAAATCGCAGGGCAACTCGCGAGGCAGTTCGCGCCGCGGCGGGCCGACGGCGGCGATGACGACTTTCGAGCCGCGGTTGAGACCATCACCCGAGTAGTCGAGCGTGTCGATGGTGGTGCAGGTGTGAAAATGCAAGTCCCGCCGCCAATCGACCCGCGCGAGCAAGTGCTGTAAGAACGCACCTTCGTTGTTCGCATCCAGATTTGGATCATCCGCGCCATGCACGATAAATAGATACTTGGCCAGCGACATCTGCCCTTGTCCCAGAATTGCACTCGCCTGCGTGAGCAACTCCGCGGGCTGCGAAGCGGCCTGGAACGGCATGTATCGTTCACTGCCCACGGCCAGGAGCAGCGGATGCACACCCGCGGCATCGACGGCGTGAACTTGCTTCACGCCCGCGATGACGGTGGGAATCACCGGGCCGGTCAGTTCATGAATCAGTTGGCCGAAGGTGGTATCTTCCTGCGGCGGACGACCGACGACAGTGAACGGCCAGATGGCATCGGTTCGTGCCCAGACTTCTTCCACTTCGAGTACGGGGAAATCGTGCGCGAGACTGTAGTAACCCAAGTGATCGCCGAACGGACCTTCAGGCAACGTGCGACCGGGTCGAATGACTCCACGAATGCAGAAGTCGGCGTCGGCGTATACGGGCAAGTCATTGCCCCCCGCGGTTTTTCTACGTGATAGCGGAATGCGATGCCCCGCCAGCGCCCCGGCGAAACTTAGCTCGCTCATCCCCTCCGGCAACGGCATGACCGCAGCAAGTGACATGGCCGGATGACCACCGACAAAAACGTTCACCCGCAACGGTTCCCCTTTTGCAATCGCGGCAGCGTGATGCACGCCGATGCCGCGATGAATCTGATAATGCAATCCGACCTCGCGATTGGCCGTGTATTGATTGCCGGCCAGTTGCACGCGGTACATGCCGAGATTGGAATGCTGCCAGCCGGGCTGATTGGGATCCTCCGTATAAACCTGCGGCAGCGTGATGAACGGCCCGCCATCGCCGGGCCAGGACTGCAGCGCGGGTAAATCACGTAGCGAAAGCTGCTGCCCGAACACCGCCCCGCCGCGAACATACTTCGGCCGCATTCGCCAGGCGGTCAGCGGCGCTGAAAGATAACGACCAGGATTTCGCAACAAGGCCGCCGGCTCGATCTTCAGTTCAATCGCCCGCCGCACGGCTTCATACGAATGACGAAACAGAAACCGGGCCCGCTCCATAGTCCCGAACAAATTGGAAACCATCCCAAACCGGCAATCCCTGACCCGCGTGAACCAGACGGCCGGCCCCCGCCGTGCATATACCCGCCGCTGAACCTCTGCCGCCTCCAGCCGCGCATCGATTTCCTCTTCGACCCGCACCAGGTGCCCGGCCCGTTCCAAATCCAATAACATGTGGCGGAGCGAAAACATGAAGTTCGTGTATCCAGTCCTTAGCCACCGGCTGAAAAGGAGTTTAAATTCAATCACATGACTTCTAACCGAATTCAATGGCCACATCTTAACGATGCGCGGGGATCGTTTGTCAGGCCTTTTCGGATTAGAGTAGCTGCCAAGGTGATTTCTCATTGGTCGATTGGGATTTTCATGATGATTACTATGACTCGAACATTCTGCTCGCTAGCCGGTTTCGCGATGGCGTTCGTTGCCGCGAGTTCTCTCTTCGCCGATGGCCCCGCCGACAACAACATCGACACCGTGCGTCGAATTCCCAAGCTGGGCGTTGAAGTGCCGGCCGAACAGCGGGCGGAACTCGAGCGAAAGCTCAAGCAGCTGCGCCAATCAATCACCCTGCTGCGGAATCGAAACTCTCCTTTCGTCAACGAGTTGCTGCCGGATATCGAAATCTTTCACAAGGCTGTCAACGATGCGATTGTCTATCAGGAGTTTTTTGATCCGAAGGAAATCGATTCAGCAGCGCCCTTGTTGGAAGAGGCCGTCCAACGAATCATGTCCCTCTCCAAGGGCGAAGCACCGTGGACCAGAGCCACCGGCCTCGTCGTCCGCGGCTTCATTTCCAAACTCGACGGCAGCGTGCAGCCTTATGGTCTCGTCATTCCCGAAAGCTACGACGCCAAACGGCCGGAAGGCTTTCGCTGCGACATCTGGCTGCATGGCCGGGGCGAGACGCTCAGCGAGCTGAACTTTCTCAAGGACCGAATGAGCAACGTCGGCACCATCTCGCCGCGGGATGTGATCGTGCTGCATCCCTACGGCCGTTATAGCAACGCCTTCAAGTTCGCCGGTGAGGTCGATGTGTTCGAGGCGCTGACCAGCACGCAGCGGCGGTATCGGGTCGATGAAAAGCGGATCGCGATGCGTGGCTTCAGCATGGGGGGCGCCGGCGCGTGGCACTTGGCCGTGCATCATCCCGACCGTTGGTTTGCCGCCAATCCCGGCGCGGGCTTCAGCGAAACGCCTGACTTCCTCCGCGTCTTTCAGAAGCAGGATTTGAAGCCCCTGTGGTGGGAGAAGACGCTCTGGCAATGGTACGACTGCCCGGTCTGGGTGAACAATCTCAAGCACTTGCCGACGGTCGCTTATAGCGGCGAGCTCGATTCGCAGAAGCAGGCGGCCGATGTGATGGCCGCGGCGCTGGAAGCGCAGGGAATGCAACTGCGGCACGTCATCGCGCCCGATACCAAGCACGCTTATTCGCCGGAAGGCAAGGAGGAAGTGGACCGCCGACTGGCCGCCCTCGAAGCTTATGCGGGGAACGATTTGACCGACAGCATTGAGTTCCACACCTGCACCCTCCGGTATCATCGGCACTCATCGGTCGTCATTGACGAGTTGGCCGAGCACTGGAAGCCGGGGCAGATTCAAATCGATCTCAGCGGGGAAGCCCGGTTCCGCGCGAAGGGAATTACCGCCTTCACCGTCAACTCACTCCCCGGCTATGTGCTCGACAACGAGGGGATTGAAGTCATCGTCGAAGAGCGCCTGCCGGGCGCGCCCATCGATGAATTCAACGGCGAGGAATATTCGCTCGGCACCATCCCCGTGCAAAGCGATAAGTCCTATAAGTTTTCGGCCCACAAAATCGGCGACCGCTGGCATCTGGGTCCGCGCACGAACGAAATCGGTCTGCGGAAGAAGCATGGCCTGACGGGGCCGATTGACGATGCGTTCATGGATTCATTCCTGTTCGTCGCTCCGACGGGAAAGGCTTGGAACGAACAGCCAAGCCAGTGGATCGCGAGCGAATTGACCCGCGCGAAAGAACATTGGCGGCGGCACTTTCGCGGGATAGCGCGGTTGAAGGAAGACAAGCAGGTCACGCCGGACGACATCGCCCGCCACAACCTGATCCTGTGGGGCGATCCGGGCAGCAATGCGATCCTCGCGCAGCTCGCCGAGAAGCTGCCGATCAAATGGTCCGCCGAGCAGATTCAGGTCGGTGGCAGTTCATTTCCCGCGAAGGACCATGCGGTCGTGGCCATCTATCCGAATCCGCTCAACCCCAAGAAGTACGTCGTACTCAACAGCAGCTTCACATTTCGCGAATTCGCCTATCTGAACAACGCGCGGCAAGTGCCGATGCTACCGGACTGGGCGATCGTCGATCTGACCATGCCGCCGAACAGCGTTTGGCCAGGAAAGATCGTCGCGGCGGACTTCTTTGATGAACGCTGGCAGCTCAAACCGCCGCGGCGAGTGGACTCGCGGCCGTAGGGTGGGTCGGACGTAATCATGAAGCCCACTGCATTTGGCGTGCTCTGGCTTTTCGAACCCCAACTCGCATTGACTCTTAGGACTCACTGGATCGTCACTTGATCGTCCACTCCAGCGCGCTCGGATATTACCGGGTTCGTCGGGGTTGCGGAACGAGGGCCCTTGCATGTGCCAGTGCGGATCGAAAATTGGACGCAGTTCCGCACGCGGTTTGGCAGGTCGCGACTCGACTTTGCGCATCTGCCCGCTGGCGTTCAAGGGTTCAAAACGGCGGAATTCGGGTGCCGCCACGGTACTCCGCGCGTGCCAATTCCGAAGGCGCATCCCGACTAGTTGAATAGATCGCCAGCCGCCAGCCGCTTCGACCTCGATCTTGTCATGCACGGGTACCGTGCATGACCTACTTGGCTACCTCAGAACGGCTCGAACTCCACCAAACGCTGCGATTCGCCCTCGCACTAAAATGGCCAGGAGACACGAGTAGAACCCGTGCCACCCGCCGTGCGTTACCTACGGAACATCTGCAACGTAAGTCCGCACGCTTGACTGCGGTCTGCACCCAAAACGTCCATTAACTCGGTCGCCCGCTAGCCAGAAATATCGTGGAAACACGGAAACGGCGCTAGTTTCCAGCCCGCACACCACCCCATTAATGGACGCCCCCATTTAGGGCGGGTACAAAACTTACGTCAAATCGATTCGTGGCAGGCGCTGCACTCGGCCTAGGTGAGCTCGGCCCTGGTTCGCTCTAAACTCCTGCCGGCCGATAACCTCTCGCGATAACAGTTTCATTCGCGGTTTGCGCCGCCCGCGAAGTCGACGCAAGTCGCTATCTTGAAACACGTTACACACAAATTATAGATACAATATTACACTTTTTCTAAATACTTTGATAATAGTTATTCCGGGTGGCTTCACGTTCCCCGTAGCCTGCAGCCGTGCTGCGGGCGAGTCCCCAAATCCCGCCCGTGTTCTCGCCGCGCAACGTTATCAGCCCCGACCTTGAGAGCTCACCTGGCAGGGTAGTCCTGCAATCACTGTTCGTCTTTGCCTCACCAGATTTTCAAAGTTCTCGCGTAGCCGATGCTCCCAACTTCGGCATCCCGTCAGCCGGCAGCATTCGCCCCGGACGCAACAAGCACCATTCCAATAGTCTCTCGACCCCGGACACGTCTGGTCCGTGGATCATGACATTTTCTTTAGAAACTCGCCCCGCTATCGACGAGCCTCCCCGCGTCAGAATTTTGTAGGTCAGGTCGGTACTCCGCCCTGACCAAGGGGAGCTAACCAGACGGAGCTAACCAAACGGAGCTAACCAAACGGAGCTAACCAAACGGAGCTTGCCGCGCGGGTTCACTCCCCCGCGTCTCCCGGCAACTCCGGTATCGAGTGGCACGGGTTCTACGCGTGTCTTCCCGATATTCTGAGGTAAGGCTCCTCACCAACTCTTCCAGAACTCAATTGAATTTACCCGTACGTGCGGCCTAACCCTATCTCAGAACGGCTCGAATTCACCCGGCGACGTTCAACTGACTCGCTCGAAAATGGCCTGCGGACACGGGAGAATCCGTGCCACCCAGGAAAGAACAGCCTCGTCGGGCGTGCCACCCCGCCGCCCAACTTCCCGGTGACGCGGGCGAGAGCCTGGCAGCCGATGATGGAGACCGATGCTGAAGCTTCACCTCCCAAGTGTCAGGCACGGAGTACCGTGCACTGACCTACACACGAACTTGGCGTCATCCATGACCTACTTGGCTAGCTCGATCAAAATCGGAGTTACAACATGGACGGACTTGGGTCAGCAAACTCAGTATT
Source organism: Anatilimnocola sp. (assembly GCA_043744755.1). Taxonomy (GTDB): domain Bacteria; phylum Planctomycetota; class Planctomycetia; order Pirellulales; family Pirellulaceae; genus Anatilimnocola. Next base: position 7,557 of record JAYTUF010000673.1, on the reverse strand, counting down.
AAGTAGGAATTCTCGGAACGTCGCGGGCGTTCGATTGAGCTCGGAAGGAGCGAAGGTGAATAGTGTAACGATATCCCTTTGTGTCTCTGCGGGGAGTGCGTCGAGGTACGGTTCAACCAGGGCGTCACGCTTTTCGCGTGAAATTCCCTCGAATCGGGCGTCAATGACTCGGACTCGAATCGACGCAGAGTTGTAACGGTAGGAGTCCGCTTGCTCGAAATGCTGGCGAAGCAGTTCCTCGACCATTCGAGTTTCGGAGGTGCGTTTTTCCTCCCAAGGTATTGTGATAACTGTCATTTGATTTGTCCCTCCACCGCAACAAATCAGCTTGGCTCAAACTTGGCTCAAGCACTTATGTGGTCGCATGGTAGTCCAACCCTGCCGAAAAATGCGCTGAACCTACTACTCAGGTGTTCAAGATACGGAGACGCAAGAATGGTCCGCCGTTGTGTTCGGTTCTCGCGAATAGCTGAATAAAGCTCAGCAGCAGGAATTGTAAAATATCTGCGAAAATCGACTCCCATCTCTTGAATTCCGTGTCCCAGTAAGTCACTGTCAGCAGAGATCGTTTCGAGAAAATGAAATCGCTCGTGTTTATTGATCTTTACTTGACTCCAAATTGTAGAGTTGAGTCCGTCTGTCCCTCGCAACTGTGCAGCAGTTGGTGCGTGGCAAAGTAAAATATCCGATAACACCGTTTTTCCTTGTTGCCTGGCAACAAAGTCTTGCTGCAAGTCACATACTTGCGAGAGCACAACTGCGAAGTCATAGTGTTCGATCTTTACAGCAGGATTTGTACTGCTGAACGGAAGATCGGTGTCGAGAATAATTCGCGTAATGTTGGCGAGCAATTCGCACTGACGCAGCGGCTCGTCTGCTCCGGCGGGCGAGCCGTAGTAAATTGATCCCAAAATTCTTACTCCTCCGTAAGCGGAAATATTGGGGCATCAAAATAACCTGTAACGGTTCCATTGACACGGCTTGATTCTGGGGGTGTTAGTGCCGGTCGTTGTTCACTGTAGAACTCAAAAATTCCATTTAAGGACTGAACTGTTTCCTCAAGGGCGCTATCCGGTAAGTATTGCAGCATTATGTGGGAATATAATCGCTGATAATCACAAGGGCTAAATACAAAATCGCTTGGCAAGCACAGCTCTAGAAACGCGTGGCCACTTCCTGGCTGCTTTGAAAATGGAAGTCGATATATGCTCTGAGACTCTTCCCAATCATCGAATTCATCCGACAGGCTGGGGCTGCATAGCTTGATGGAGTTTATCTGTGATGCACCACCGAAAGAATCTTCCAGCCTGGGAGTGAAGGAGATTAAGTCGCGAGATGACATTTGACGCCGCCTTTTGTTCGTCGTTAAATATGTGTGATTCAATTATAAATGCGGGTTGTTTCGTAGGTTGATGTATTCCAAGCGCAAGAACACATTCCAACATGCCGATAGAATCTGGAAGTCGGACCAGCGACTTCGTCTGCGCTGCTTCAACCCCAGCGGCTGTTTCAGGTTGGCCGAGTAATCCAAGTACCCAGGGGTTAATTAGTTCCGACCATGCACTGCCAACGAGTTCCAGTGGTTCACGACGAATTGAATTCTTAAATCGAACACATGTGTGAGTAAAGAACGCGGGCTTATAGACATCTGTCGCCGCCTCAAGTGCTTTTGACAATTGAGAACAAAACAACTCCCAGCGGTCGTACTGAGCAGATTCAAGCGACACCCCATCTTTAGACAAGGAAAGCTTGAGCTTGCGGTCAGCCGACATAAATACATGAGACTTCTTGCCACTGGCTGAAAGGTTTTTCTGCACAATCTGAGCCATTCCAGCTGGCAATTCTGTGGGAAGCTTTATCGACGTCGTTTCCTCATAAAACGGAAAATCTTGCCGCACAAGCTCTTGAAACGCCACTGGACTGCCCACATCAATCGCGAGAATGGGAGGGAAGCGTATCTCGCATTTCACGGCCTCAAGCGGATTTCGGGCGTAGACTGCTCGCTCTATTTCAGGAAATCCCATTTACGCTCCTTTTCGTGCCGAAACTGCAACTGCTTGAATTCTACCTCGATTGACTCATCCAAAGCGAGGGTTCTGGTTTTGCGTGCTAGCTGATATTCAGTGTGAGTAGCCTTTCTTTCGCCTCGTCGCTGCTTTCCACTTCCAACTCCCCCGCCACCGCCATCTTCCTAATATCTTCCGTAATCTTCATCGAGCAGTATTTGGGGCCGCACATGCTGCAGAAGTGGGCGGATTTGAAGGTGTCTTGGGGGAGGGTTTCGTCGTGGTAGGCGCGGGCCGTTTCGGGGTCCAGGGACAGGCGGAATTGTTCGTTCCAGTCGAAGGCGAAGCGGGCTCGGCTGAGGGCGTCGTCGCGGTCGCGGGAGCCGGGGCGGTGTCTCGCGACGTCGGCGGCGTGGGCGGCGATTTTATAAGCGATGACGCCTTGCTTGACGTCTTCTTTGTTGGGCAGGCCCAGGTGTTCTTTGGGCGTGACGTAGCAGAGCATGGCCGCGCCGCTCCAGCCGGCGAGTGCCGCACCGATGGCACTCGTGATGTGGTCATAACCCGGCGCAATATCAGTCACCAACGGCCCAAGAACATAGAACGGGGCACCCTGGCAGATTTCGATCTGCTTTTTGATGTTCATATCGATCTGGTCCATCGGCACATGGCCGGGGCCTTCGACCATGACCTGCGTTCCCTTGTCCCAGCCCATTTGCGTGCAGCGGCCGAGGACATCAAGCTCGGCGAATTGGGCTTTGTCACTGGCGTCGGCCAGGCTGCCGGGGCGGAGGCCATCGCCGAGGCTCCAGGTGACGTCATACTCGCGCATGATATCGCACAGGTCGCCGAAATGTTCATACAGCGGGTTCTGCTTGCGATGGGCCATCATCCACTTGGCGATCAGCGAGCCGCCGCGGCTGACGATGCCGGTGACGCGGCCCATCGTCAGCGGCAGGTGCTCCATCAGCACGCCGCAGTGGACCGTCATGTAATCCACGCCCTGCTTGGCCTGGTGCTCGACCATGTCGAGGAAGTGCTGCGGCCGCATGTCCTCGATGTTGCCGCCCAGTTCTTCCAGCATTTGATAGATGGGCACGGTGCCTATCGGCACGGGCGATTGCTTGATGATCTCGGCGCGGATGTTGTCGATGTCCTTGCCGGTGGAGAGGTCCATCACGGTATCGGCCCCGAAGTGGACGGCCGTGTGCAGCTTATCGAGTTCGTCCTGCACCTTGCTGGTGACGGCCGAGTTGCCGATGTTCGCATTGATCTTGCACGTGGCGGCAATGCCGATGGCCATCGGCTCAAGCCGGCCGGCGAGATGCACCTTGTTGGCGGGAATGACCATCCGGCCGATGGCGACCTCTTCGCGAATCTTCTCGGGAGTGAGCTGTTCGCGCTTTGCGACGAACTCCATTTCGGGAGTAATTTCACCGGCACGGGCGGATTCGAGTTGAGTGGCCATGGTTCTTTCAGACGATCCAAAGTTCAATTGTTTGAATGCAGACGTTCGTATTATAGCGCGCGGGGGCGAGAATCGACACCGCGTATGGCGCGAAAGTCGTGCAGGAGGCCTGCGCCGAACGTGCCTTCGCCTGGATCATGCCAGCCAACCCGGTGCGAGTCTATCAAGGCCCGCCCGGGCAGCGCCCCAAAGTTCGTTCTTGTTTGAAGGATTGGCCGAGGCTGTCGCTGGAGACCATCAGGCTGCGCGCGTCCACCGGGATCGGCTGGTATTTGAAAGCGGGAAGGAGGTGAAAGTGTTATCAGCGATCGGGGAGAGGGAGTTATACGCGTACCACCGCAGGTCGTTGGGAGAGGCGATTAAGCGGCGCGAACGAGCCGGCTTTCAACTCCTTCACGCGTTTCTCGATGCCGGTGAGAATTTCGAAGTCGCTGGGGAAGGGCGAATCGAAGGCGGGGCGAAGCGGGATCGGCACGTCGTCCATGCGGTAGACGGTGCCGGGGACGTTGATGCCGTAAGTCGCCACGGTGAAGGCCACGGCGGCGGCGCGGGTGGTGGGCGACTCTTTGGGATCGAGCGCGACGTAGGGGATCGAAGCCAGATGTTCCCGCGCGGGTTGATTGAAGTTGGCCATCGGGTCGCTGGCGATGATCAAGGCGGCGTCGGCCTCTTTTCTCGCGAGAACGTCGGCGGCCGTGTATTCGCCGGGATTGAAGCGCGGATAGCCGCGGCCCAGGTTCACGCCGAAGGGATAACCCGTTCGCCAGGTGACGACGTTATCGGCCCCGGTTACGTTGCCGTGGCCGCGATTCGGCTTGCAGACAAACCGGGTGTATTTATTCATATCGCGGGTCAGCGCGAGGATGGCTTCGCTGTTGGCGTGCTTGCCGCGGGTCATAGTCACGCCCATGCCGAAGAACAGGACGCCGAACTTGGCGGCCTTCATGCGATCGATCAGGTCTTGCCAGACCGTCAGCGGTTGGCCTGTTTCGGCCACCACGGTTTCAGGATCGATATCGACGCCCATCGCCAGCGCTCGGAGAATCCAGAGTGCTTCGAAATCGCACCGCGGCTTGATTTGAATGAAGACGTCGGCTGCCTTGGCCGACTTGGTTTTGCGAACATCGACAACCACACAAGTGCGGTCTTTCCGGCCGTTAGGAACGAACAGGCCCTTGGGCATCAGGCTGTACTTACTGAAGTGCCGCGGATGGCTTTCGGCGGGGTTCGAGCCCCAGAAGATGATCAGATCGCCCCGGTTCCGCACTTCGCCCAGCGAGCAGGTGACCTCGCCCACGCCTTGAAAAGCCATGCCGCTGGGACCGTGGCAGACGCTGGTGGTGGTATCAACATTGCCGCCAATCCAATCCGCGATGCCGACCGCGACGCGCTGCGATTCGGTCGTGGTATCGCTCAGGCCATAGACGAGTGGGTACTTGGCGGAAGCGAGAATTTGCGAAGCTTTCTCGATGCCTTCCGCCACTGTCGCGGGCTTGCCATGAATGAGACAGGCGGGCCGATCTTCAATGGCGTGATTCAGAAACCAACTCTTGCCGAGGACGCAGGCCCGCTCGGCTTCGATAATCTGATGCCCTTGCACTTTGAGGTTAATGTCATCGCAAACGCACCCACAAAAGGTGCAGGTGGCATCTTTGACTATTTTGAATTCGGGCTTGGATTCGGGCGCAGGGCTGTGGCCGTTGCCATTCGAGCCGGAAGCGTTCAAGCCCGAAGACGATGCAGCTTCTTCAAGGGACATCATTCACCTGAAATCGAGGTGCGCAGACGCAACTCGCCGGCTGGTTACCTGGCTCTTCAAGGAAGAGAGCCAGGCGTCGCACTCACTAGCCGGCGACGGGAAGCATGTTTCGCCTCCGGTGGGCTGAGACCAGGCGGTTTCCCGCCGTTGAACCAGCAGACTCTATCCTACTTGGCAGCAGGGGCCGACGGAAAGGTCAGCGAGGCGCTATAATGGCAGGAATCATGTTTAGTGTCGGCTTTCGCTCCGCGAAAGACGACTTTATTCGCCGCTTGGGAGTTTGTTATGCGTTGGTTTCTTCTGCTTAGCTGGCTGGTTGGTTGCGCCCCCGCGGTTTCAACTCAGTCCGCGCCTGCTCCGACCGTTACTACTGTCGCGGTCGCCGCGGCTCCCGTAGCCATTGAGAAATCAACTATCGATTGGCCGCAATGGATGGGCCCCGCACGCGATGGCGTTTGGCCGGAGACGGGGTTGATCGAGAAGTTCCCCGAGGCTGGCTTGCCAGTCGTTTGGCGAACGAAGATCGGCGGCGGTTATGGCGGACCTGCCGTCGTCGGCGACCGTGTGTTTGTCATGGACTATCAGCGCAAAGCGGGCGAGTTGCAGAATGATCCTGGCACTCGCACGGAACTCAAAGGCATCGAACGCGTCCTCTGCCTGAATGCGAAGGACGGCAGCCTCGTTTGGAAGCACGAATACGAATGCCCGTATGCGATTTCATACGCCAGCGGCCCGCGCTGCACGCCGACGGTGGATGAAGGCAAGGTCTACACGCTCGGGGCGGAAGGACATTTGTTCTGTCTCGAGGCCGCGACCGGGAAGCCTCTCTGGTCGAAGGATTTTCAGAAGGACTACAAAGCGCCGTCGCCCATTTGGGGCTTTACGAGTCATCCACTGATCGAAGGGAACAAGCTCATTTGCCTGGTTGGCGGCAAAGGTTCCGTCGTCGTCGCGTTTGAAAAAGACACCGGCAAAGAAATTTGGAAAGCTCTCGATGCCCCACACGCCGGTTATTCGCCGCCAACAATGATCACCGCCGGCGGCAAACGGCAGTTGCTGGTCTGGCATCCCGAAGCACTGAATGGTTTGAATCCCGAAACGGGCGAAGTCTATTGGACGGAACCGTTCGCGCCCCAGTATGAAATGTCGGTCTCCGCGCCGGTGAAGCATGGCGACTATTTATATGTCAGCGGCATCGGCGATGTCGGCGGCGTCTGGAAGCTCGACCGCACCAAACCGGCCGTCAGCGAAGTCTGGATCGGCGATACGAAGTCGGCCGTCTACACTTGCAACAGCACGCCGCTGATTGAGAACGGCATTATCTTCGGCTGCGACTGCCGCAGCGGACAGCTCCGCGGCGTGGAACTCGAAACCGGCAAGCGCCTCTGGGAAACTTTTGCCCCCACCACCGGCACTCGCCGCGCCGGCCACGGCACCGCGTTCATCGTCAAGAACAACGATCGCTACCTTCTCTTCGGCGAATCGGGCGACCTGATCATCGCCAAACTAAGCCGCGCGGGATACGAAGAAATCAGCCGGTTCAACCTGCTCAAACCCACGTCCGAAGCCTTCGGCCGCGAAGTTGTGTGGAGCCATCCCGCGTTCGCCAACCGTAGTGTGTACGCGCGGAATGATGAAGAGATTGTTTGTGTTTCACTCGCGAAGTGAGTTGTTCTTCCTTCCCCCGAGGCCGCTGATGTTGTTACTCCTCTGCATGTACGTCGGCAGTGGTCTCTGCATGTCGCTGCTCGCCATTCCCATGATTCGTGGGTGGCTCAATCCCAATCCATATTATGGTTTTCGAGTGAAGCCGACGTTGGATAATCCGCAAGTCTGGTTTCCCGCGAATCGTCATGCGGGCTGGCGGCTCTTCGTGGCGGGGTTGGTGATTGCGGCCACCTCGGCCGGCTTCTATTTTCTGCCCGGTCAGGAACTTGATCGCTATGCGTACGGCTGCCTGGCGGTGACCATGGTGGCTTTGGGCTGGGCGATCATTAGCAGCTTTGTGTTTTTGCGCAGGTTGACCGTGCGACAAAAAGGTAGTCCGACGCGTTAGCGAGTAAGTGGCGGATAATGCAGAATGGTTCGTCTTCGCGCTGCCCTCCCTGGCTCACGCGTCGGGCTACCTAGTCCGTGAGGACGCAGATGCCCGCTTGGCCGTGGTTTTCGTCAACGGCGACCTCTAACCATGCGGGCCGATGATTCAGACGGACGTGCAATCGTTCGCGCAGTTGCTCGCCGATCCAGCGGGCGAGTAGTTCGGCCGTCGTGTTGGCGACAGGCAAAATGCAGCAGTCGCCAAGCGGGAAAATCCAGCGGCGGCC
>JAYTUF010000672.1:0-4705 GCA_043744755.1 Anatilimnocola sp. | reverse complement strand
ATTCAACAACCCCTGCAAAAATGCCCCGCGAAGCAGCCTAGCAAAACAGCCCATGTTTGCCGACACTAATTGATGCGCCGGTCCTAAGTGCCTATTTGTGCGCCGGTTTCTTCCTCGCGGGGATAAAGCCGTAAGCGAAGCACAGGAGCATGATGATCCAGAAGCTCATGCACTCGGGACGCCGCAGGTCGTGGAAGTCGAGCAAGTGTGGGATATGTTCAGGAACGCCCTTTTTCTTGGGCTGCGCTTCAGCACCCGGTTTGTCGGCGTGAGGCTCATCGTGCTTGTGCTTGGGTAACTTGAAGATCCAGTTCTTTTCGAGCCACGACTCATAATTCTCGACGGCCTCGCGGCGGTCTTTCTCGATTTGCACAAAGGTTGGCTTGGCGCTGCCGAGCATCCCTTCGGCGAAGTGACCCTTGAAGCTCCAGTCGCTGTTGAACGTCCAGTCCCCCAGCAACTTGAGGCCAATGACGACGACCAGCAGATAAGCCGAGACCTCGAATCGTGGGAACTTCTCCAGCATGCGAATGAAGATCGCGGCCGCGAAACGCATCAGAATTACGCCGATGACCCCACCGGTGATCACCACCCACAGTTTCTCCGTGCGGCTGCCGGCCAGAGCCATTGCCGCCAGAATCGAATCGACGGCGAAGGCGACGTCGGTCAGTTCAATGACCAGCACCGTCGGCCAGAAGGCGGCGCCGACGAACGACTTGCCCGCGGGCCTGATTGGGAGCGGCGAGCGCTGTTCGATTTCTTGCTCTTCGCGATCGCCAGTCACGGGTTCGTGCGTTTCCTCGTCAATGATGACCGGATGGCCATGCTCGTCGAGCCTGATGTCATCATGACCTTCTTGCTTTGCTTCAAAAAACAGATGTTTGACGGCGATATAAACGAGATAAGCCCCGCCGATGAATTTCACAAATGGCAGCTGCAGCAGCAGGCTGGCCATGCAGATCGCAATCACGCGAAACACAAACGCACCGATCAGGCCGTAGCTCAGCGCGCGAGCCCGCTGATGCTTGGGCAACCGCTTGGCTAAGAGGCCCAGCACCAGGGCGTTGTCGATCGACAGGACCCCTTCCAGCAAAATGAGCAGGCCGACAATGGCCAAATCCGAGGCCTGGACGTGCTGGCCTAACACATCGATCATCCCCAGCGGGAGGCAGGAGGAGGTAAGGATTAAATTCATGAAACATCGTTGCTGAAAGGAAACGGCAGGCCGCGGAGAGGAAACGGCGCAGGCGAGGAATTATCTTAGCTTAAGGATCGTAGCCCAAGTTGGGGGCGAGCCAACGCTCGGCTTCGGCCAAGGTCATCTTTTTCCGGCGGGCATAGTCCTCGACCTGCTCCCGCGTGATGCGATCGACGGCGAAATAACGAGCTTCAGGATGGGCGAAGTACAACCCGCTGACGCTGGCCGCGGGCCACATTGCGAACGACTCCGTCAGCTTGATCCCCGCATTCTCTTCCGCCGCCAGCAGATCAAACAGGATTCGCTTCTCAGTGTGATCGGGCTGCGAAGGATAGCCAGCCGCGGGGCGAATGCCGCGATACTTTTCTGCTATTAAATCAGGATTAGGCAGCGAGCCAACTGTGTCATAACCCCAGTCCTGCCGGGCCTGCTCGTGCAGCATCTCCGCCAGCGCTTCGGCCAGCCGATCCGCCAGGGCTTTGACCATGATCGAGTTGTAATCGTCGTGCTCAGCCTGGAACGCTTGTGCGAGTTCATCGCAACCCAGCCCCGTCGTGACGGCGAATGCGCCGAGATAATCCTGCCGGCCGCTCCCCAGCGGCGCGATGTAGTCGCTGAGTGCGCGGAATAGATCTTGGCCCTGCCGTTGCCATTGCTGCCGCAGGGTGTGAAACCGTGTCAATTCCTGCTGCCGGGATTCATCCGTGAAGAGCACGATGTCGTCGCCGTCGCTGGCAGCGGGCCAGAATCCATACACGGCTTTGGCGACGAGGCGTTTTTCCTTGACGATCTTCTTCAGCAGCTTTTGCGCATCGTCAAACAATTCTTTGGCATGGGGACCGACGCTGGCGTCTTCAAAAATTTTGGGATACTTCCCCTTCAGCTCCCAAGTCGAGAAGAAGGGAGACCAATCGATATAGGGCACAATTTTTTCGAGCGGAATCTCGCGCAGCACCTTCAACCCCGTGAACGCGGGCTTGTCGATCCGCACAGCGTGCCAATCCGTGGCAAACTTCTTGGCCCGCGCTTCAGCCAGCGGCGCGAGCTTCACTTCCCGCTGCTGATAAGACTGGACCAACTTTCGCTGCAACTCCTTGTTTTCGCGCTCGATCACCGGCCGCAATTCGGGATTGAGCAATCGATCAACGACGCCCACGCAGCGCGAAGCATCGATCACATGCACCACCGGCTGACCATACTGGGGCGCGATCTTGACCGCGGTGTGCTTGGCGCTCGTCGTCGCGCCGCCGATGAGCAATGGAAACTTGAGACCGCGGCGCTGCATTTCGCGGGCGACATGCGTCATTTCATCCAGGCTGGGCGTGATCAGGCCCGAGAGGCCGATCAAATCGCAGCCTTCTTTCTCGGCCAGGTCGAGAATCCGGTCGGCCGAGACCATCACGCCCAGATCGATCACCTCGTAGTTATTGCAGCCCAGCACGACGGCGACGATGTTCTTGCCGATGTCGTGAACGTCTCCCTTCACCGTGGCGATGATCATCTTGCCGCGGAAGCTCTGCTGTTCTTGCCCGGCCGACTTTTTCTCGGCTTCCATGAACGGCAGCAAATAACCCACGGCCTTCTTCATCACGCGGGCGCTCTTCACGACCTGCGGCAGAAACATCTTCCCCTCGCCGAACAGATCGCCGACGACGGTCATCCCGGCCATCAGCGGCCCTTCGATGATTCGCAGGCAGCGCTCGTACTGATGCCGTGCTTCTTCAACATCTTCCTCGATAAACTTATCGATACCCCGCACCAGCGAGTGCTTCAGCCGTTCTTGCACGGTCGAATCCCGCCACGAGAGATCTTCCGTCGTGGCCGCTTTCCCTTTTCCCTTCACCCGCTCAGCGAGCTTGATCAGCCGGTCGGTCGCATCGGGCCGGCGATTCAGCAGCACGTCTTCCACATGCTCCAGCAGCTCCTTGGGCACCTCTTCATAGACGGCCAATTGCCCGGCGTTGACGATGCCCATATCCATGCCGGCCCGAATGGCATGATAGAGAAACGCGCTGTGAATCGCCTCGCGAACGTGATCGTTGCCGCGGAATGAAAAGCTGACGTTGCTCACGCCGCCGCTGATCTTCGCCCGCGGACATTCCTGCTTGATGCGGCGGATGGACTCAATGAAGTTCACCGCATAGTTGTTGTGTTCGTCCATCCCCGTGGCGACGGTCAGGATGTTGGGATCGAAGATGATGTCTTCCGGCGGAAAGCCGACGTCTTCGGTCAGCAGTTTGTAGGCCCGCTTACAGACGGCCACCTTGTGCTCGACCTCGACTGCCTGTCCCGTTTCATCGAAGGCCATCACCACCACAGCCGCGCCATACTGTCGCACCAGCCGCGCCCGCCGCAGAAACTCCGCTTCGTCGTCTTTGATCGACAGCGAATTGACAATCCCCTTCCCTTGCAGGCACTTCAGTCCCGCTTCGATCACTTCCCACTTGGAGCTGTCGACCATCACGGGAACCTGCTGCACTTCGCCATCGCCGGCGATCAGCCGCAGGAACTTCGTCATGGCCGCGGCGCCATCGAGCAGCGCGTCGTCCATGTTGATATCGATCACGGTCGCGCCGCCGAGTACTTGCTGGCGAGCAACATCGACGGCCTCTTCCAGCTTGCCGTCGCGAATCAAGCGGGCAAAAGCCTTCGAGCCGGTGACGTTGGTCCGCTCGCCGATCATGATGAAGTTGCTGTCCGGCCGCTGTGTGAACGGCAGCGTGCCGCTCAGGTGTAGTAGGTGATCAGATTTTGCCGGCGGATTGGCACGATGGTTTTTCACACGATCCGCCATGGCGCCGATATGCTCAGGCGTGGTGCCGCAGCAACCGCCGAGGATGCTGACCCAGCCGTTGTCGCAGAACTCGCCGACCATCCGGGCCATCTGGTCCGGCTCCAGATCGAACTGCCCCATCGCATTGGGCAGCCCCGCGTTGGGATAGCAATGGACGCGCGTGGTCGAAAGCCGGGAGAGTTCTTCTACGTCGGACCGCATGGTCGCCGGCCCTTGACCGCAATTCATGCCCACCGTCAGCAGCGGCACATGGCTGACCGCATGCCAAAAGGCTTCGATCGACTGTGCAGATACCAGCGTGCGGCCTTTGTCAAACGTGCCGCTGGCCATCACGGGCACCAGCCGGCCGGTCTCCGCCGCGTGACGGCCAATCGCAAACAAGCAGGCTTTGAGATTCAGCGTATCGATGAAAGTTTCTGGCAGCAGCAAATCGACGCCCGCCTCGACGAGGGCGGCGACCTGCTCGTAATACGAATCGACCATCAGATCGAAATGGGTCCCCCGCCAACTGGCATCGTCCACTTTGGTCGAAATCGCCATTTGCCGAGCCGTGGGGCCCATGGAACCGGCAATGAAGCGCGGCTTGTTACGATGTTCCACCGCTTCAATGGCCCGCCGCACACAATCCACGGCGGCCATATTGATCTCGCGGACTAGTTCCCGCGGCAGCGCGAAATCCTCCATCCCAATGGCGCTCGCGCCGAAGGTGTTCG
>JAYTUF010000671.1:0-4708 GCA_043744755.1 Anatilimnocola sp. | reverse complement strand
CCGAGCCGCGGCATCATAAGACGACATTGTTCTGCTGCTCCCGGCTCGGCAGGAGCCTCGCCCTCCCGGCACCCCCGGCTCGGCAGGAGCCTCGCCCTCCCGGCACTCCCTCCCAGATTGACTGCGCCTCAAAGTTTCGCGCGACCAACAGCCGGTTGTAGCGGATTCTCCAAACTTCCGGCATCTGTCAATTTTCAGCCCTGTATCAATTTTTAGGCACGGTAGCGCCGATGATGATGGTAGCAATCGTGCCGATTTGGCGCGGCTCGCCCGTAACGAGCCGCCTCAAGCCAGCCCGATCATTCGACCCAGACGCTGCTCAAGGATGTATCGCTCATGCGTAACCTCGTCTTCGTGGCCCTGCTGGCCACCGCTGCCCTGAGCCTGGGCTGCAATGGAATTCATAAACGTAACGGCGGCTGCGGCGGTGGCGGCTGCGGCAATGGCGGCTGCGGTGGCCAGGCGGGGCCGTGTGGGCCCGGCGGCTGTGCGGGCGGCGGATATGCGGGCGGCGCTTATGGCGGCGGCCAAGGTGGCTGCGACGCGTGCGCTGCCGGCGGACATAGTGGCGGCCAGGCCGGTGGGCCGGGCGGTGGTCAACATGGCATGCCCGGTGTGCCGCATCACTTCAGCCGGGAATATCAGGGACCGCAGGGACCACCCTCGGCCCAGGTCGCTTATCCTTACTACACGACCCGCGGCCCGCGCGATTACTTTGCGAATGAACCGTGGAGCATCGGCAAATAACGCGATTGAGCAATGGAACTTTGCCGATGCGGCTCTTCGCGGGAACAACCTGGAACCAACCGCCGCAGTGCGAGCGCTGCGGCGAGCTCGAGCCCAATTGCAAATGCCCGGCGCAACTGAAGTCGCTGCTGCCACCAGGGAAGCAAACGGCAAAGGTTGCCATTGAGAAGCGGCGGAAGGGAAAGCTCGTCACGGTGGTGCGCGGGCTATCGTCAACAGCCAGTGACTTCGCCGCGCTGCTCACGAAGCTGCAAACAGCCTGCGGTGCCGGCGGCTCCATTCAAGGCGAGAGCATCGAAGTGCAAGGGGACCACGCCGAGCGCGTCCGCGAGTTGCTCAGCGGTTTGGGTTACCGCGTGGGTTGAAGTTTGGTCTGGGGAGTTCGTGCGAGAAGCACCGCGATCTTCCGCCCCGTGACGCTCAGCGGCAGAATCGCCAATTCTTCCTGCGTAACCCACCGCAAAACTGCGCCAGGCCTTCCGCCGGCAATCCAACGGCCAGCCAGCACTTGCAGCGTGATGCGAAAGCGGGTCACGCCATGCTTGGTTGTCGTCAAATGACTCAGCGCCTCGATCTGTACGCCGAGCCAACTCAGCAAATGATCGCGGGCGGTTTCGATCCAGGCTGGATCAGCGGCTGGCTGCGAAGCGAAACGGGGAAAGTCCCACAGACCGGCCCAGCGTTCCCCAGGCTGACATTGCCGGACCAAAAACTTCTTGCCACGCCGGACCACGACCGCGGTTTCGCTGATGTCTTCGTACTTCATCTTCTTCGCCGCGAGTGGAATTTGAGCAGTCAACCCGCTGGCTCGCGCCGCACAATGCGCAGCCACCGGGCAGGCCGCGCAGTTTGGCTCTTTGGGCGTGCAGAGTTCGCTCCCCAGTTCCATCAAGGCTTGATTGAACGCGCCACAGCGCTCGGCGGGCAGCAGCTCTTCAGCGACAGACCAGAGCCGGGCCTGTGAACTTGTCGAACGGGGATCTTCGCGTAGTGCGATCAGCCGGCTGCAAACGCGAATGGTGTTGGCTTCCAAAATGGGCAGCCGCTGATCGAGGCCGATCGAAAGGATCGCCCCCGCGGTGTATCGCCCAATGCCCGGCAACGCGCGGACGGCTTCGTAACTGCGGGGAAATTGGCCGTCATGCTCGCTGACGATCTGCCTGGCAGCGGCATGAAGTTGACGAGCGCGGCGGTAATAGCCCAGCCCTTCCCACAATCGCAGCACTTGCGATTCATCAGCGGCCGCGAGCATGGCCACATCGGGAAAGGCTTGCAAGAACCGCTCGTAGTAGCCAATCACCGTGGCGACCTGCGTTTGCTGCAGCATGATCTCGCTGATCCAGATGCTGTAGAGATCACGCGTTCGTCGCCAAGGGAGATCGCGGGCGTGGGCGTCGAACCATTGGAGGAGAGAGCGCGCGAACTTGCGCCGCGCGGTGGGAGAAACTAAGGGGGCTTTGAAAGAAGCGTCATCCATGATGGCTTGGTCTATTAGCAGGTCGGCCCCTCACCCCGGCCCTCTCCCCGTATTTGCGTGGAGTACCACGAGTACCGAGGAGAGGGAGGAAGAGGTTAATGGGGCCAGTTTGTTGTGTATTCAATCTTCGCGGTGATGCGTTCTTTGTCGGCGATCCAGCGGAACAGGTAGCGGATGATGGCGGGGCGGAGTTCGTCGGCGGAGTCTTGCCAGGTGCGGGTGCCCGGTTTGACGGCCAGGCAAGTGATTAGATGGACGCCGAACGCGGTCTCGACGGGTGGGCTGACTTCGCCCTTCTGCAGCTTGAAGGCGGCGGCCGAGAAGCTTTCGGGCATTGGTTCGCGGCGCTTGATCAACCCGATGTCGCCGCCGGCTGTGGCGGTCGGCGAGTTGGAATGCTTTTTCGCTGCTTCAGCAAAGGTGATCTTTTGATCGACGATTTCTTGCCGGATGGCAGCCGCTTGCGTATTCAACTTCTCCCAATCGGCGGCGGCTGCGTTTTTCGGAGCCGCGAGCAAGAGATGGGCGACGTGCAGTTCGCTCCCATCAAACTCGCGGCGGTTGGTGTCGAAGAACTTTTGCAGGTTGGCTTCCGTCAGGTAACGGTCGAGATAGCGCTGCCAGGACAGTTCCCACAACTGCTGATCCCGGAATTCCGCTGCGGATTGCCCTTGCTGTTTGAGAAATTCCGGCAGCTTGAGTTCTTCCGCGTCTAATTTTTTTTGCAGTTTGGCCAGCACCAGATCGACATCCTGGCTACTCGCGGCTTGTTTCGATGTCACCAGCCAGTTCAGCACTAAGCGTCGATCGACAGCGTGGGCGAGGACTTGCTTCTGCAACTCGGCGCGCTGAGATTCATCGAGCTTGCGATCCTTCACCACGATCGCTAGCTCGCGATTGAGCTGGGCGATGGTGATGGGTTGGCCTTGGACCGTCGCGGCGATGGCGGGCGATGGTTTGTCTTGTCCCGGGAGTTCTCGCGAAACGACAAGCGGGAAGAGGAGACTCAATGAAAGAATGAAACCGACGAAGCGTAAACAATTCATGGCAGATCGATACCCGTCAGTTCGAATTCCACCGGGATGCGAATGATCGCGGCGGGGGTTTTGTAAACAAACTTCAAACCCGCCAGCGACTTGGCATCGCCCAGATCGAACTTGTACGACAGGCCCACTTCGTTCACGTCGAGTAGGTTCGCTTCCAGCCCCGCTTGCTCAATGCGGTTCCCCTTCGCGTCCAGCAGGTAACACTCGTTGTTGTAGATCCAGCCCCGATGCGATTCGAGCGCATTGGCTGCTTTGTCAAATTGCACCCGCATTTCGACATCGTAGATTTCGCCGTTCTTGCGGCATTCTTCGACAGCGACCGTCACGCCGCCCCGCTCTTGTTCAGCGGCTTTGATCTTGTCCAGATCGGCGAACTCAAAGGTCTCGACGCGGCCCAGCACGGTGGCCAGCAACTTCCCTTTGAGTGACGCAATCTGCTTCACACTGCGCTCGGGGGCGGTGAGCGGAAAATCCATTTCGACGCCGGCGTTGGATCCTTCGACGGGGACCTCAACCTCCCCCTGAGTGCCATCGAGTTCCAGCTTGTTGCCGTTTTCGTCCTTGGCTTCCACTTCGGCTAGCGGTTGTTGCAACACGATGGGGCGAACCCGCGGCTCCCAGGCGACGTCAAGCGTCAGCCGCAAGGAGCGACTGGTGGGGTTCTTCAGATTCCGCACCGCTTCGATGCGACTCGGCTCGATGCGGAACAGGCCGCCATAAAAGGCATGTCCGCTGCGCTTGATGGCGCCGTCAGCGCGGTTGCTATACGCCAGGGCGTTCGCTTCGTCGTCGTAGTCGTACAGGGAAAGTTCGGCCGCATCGAGGACCGTATCGACGGCCTTCCAAAACGTCACCTTGTCGAGACTGACCTTGATCTTCGGATCCTTGGTTTTCGGATCGTCGGCATCTTGGTTGAGGCGTTCGCGGAAATCAATGAAGTTGTTCCCCGTTTGTTTCGTGATTTTTTTGAACGCTTCCGAAGCGAGCATCTCGCCTTCGAGCGTCACCGTTGCCGGCCTGGTCGCCGCTTCGACGGCCACCTTCAAGAGTTCCGCGCGCACGCGAGTCAGCCGGTTGCGAACTTCGGCCGGCGTGCGATTGTTGAGTGCCGGCAGCAGCGGCAACACATCGGCGCCGAGCGCAACAAGTTCCTTCTCCGCCGCATCGCGCTGAGCCTGTTGATTGCTATCGAGTTGTTTGACCAGCGCCCGCACCTTGACGATCAATGCTTCGGCCACTGCCGGCTGCGGCGCTTCGCCCTTCACTGCCGGCTTGGCAGGCGTAGTATCGGTTTGACCGACGAGTAACAGAGTTACGACCAGCAAAGCAGCGTTCACGGTTGCACCTCCGAGAAGATTTCCTTACGAACAGCCGGCCGCTATTGTAGCAGATTGTCGTCTTTCGCTCCGCGAAAGGACGTCCTTTCGCGGAGCGAAAG
>JAYTUF010000670.1:0-4710 GCA_043744755.1 Anatilimnocola sp. | reverse complement strand
CGAGCTTGGCCAGCATCAGCTTTTCGGGATCGCGATGGGCGAAGAACGAGGTCAGGCCGACGCGGTCGTAAGCGGCCCGCGGCTCTTCGCAAAACGTGACGATGCGATATTCGCCGGCCGTGTCATACTCGACCAGCTTCTCGCAGAAGCGATGACCTACCATGCCGTTGCCAATGACGACGATGGTTTTTTTCAAAGCGGATTGTGCGGCGATCATGCTTGGGCTTTCGGATGGGCGAGTGCGGGAGGGCACGTTATTGAACGTCCCCTGTTGCGGCAGGACGAATCGAAACCGCACAGTTCTTATACGAGGGCTGCCGCGAATGAGGATCAAAATGAGCCAGCGTCAGCCGATTGGTCGCTTCGTAATGCATGGGCAAAAAGACTTGCCCCGACCGCACGGTGTGGGTGATGAACGCCTTAGCCACCAGCGAGCCGCGGCGTGACTCGACGACGACCCGCTGCTCCGGGCGGATGCCAAAGCGGCGAGCGTCAACCGGATTGATCTCGATATAAATCCCCGCGGGATAGAGCTTGCGGAGCACGGGCGATTTTGACGTTCGCGTTTGCGTGTGCCATTGCGAAGCAGTTCCTCGGCCCGTGAGCAGCAGCAGCGGGTAAGCGTCGGTGGGCGCTTCCGGCAACGGCGCGGGCTGATCGAAGATGAACTTCGCTTTGCCATCGGCATGATAGAACTTGCCATCCGCGAACAGCCGCCGCTCGGGCGCGGGGTCGGGGGAGTTCTCTGGATAGGGCCATTGAATCCCGCCGCGCTCGTCGAGCATCTGATAATCGGTGATGCCCGTGATGTCGCAGGGCCGGCCGCGCGATAGTTCCTTGAGCGTTTGAAACACGGCTTCGGGACTGGTCCAGCGCGAGAACAGCTCGCCGCAACCCCAAGCCTCCGCGATCAAGCGGAAGATCGAAAAGTCCGCCAATGCCTGCCCCGGCGCGCGGACGACCTTCTTGATCAGCCCGTAGCGGCGTTCCGAATTGATGAGCGTCCCTTCCTTTTCGCCCCAAGCGGCGGCGGGCAGAACCAGGTGAGCTTGCTGAGCCGTCTCCGTGGTGGTGTACATATCTTGAACCACCAAAAAATCCAGGCGCGACAGCACGTCGCGAACCATGTTCTGATTGATCCAGGAGTGCGCGGGATTGGTGGCAATCACCCACAGGCCCTTGATCTTCTCCTGCAAGATTCCTTCGATGATCTGGTCGTAGGCCCAGCTCGGGCGATCCGGAATCCGCAGTGGGTCGATGTTGAGAATCCCGGCGACTTGCTGGCGATGTTCGGCGTTTTGAAAGTCGCGCCCGCCTAACAAGTTCGTCGTGTTGCTGAATAGCCGCGAGCCCATCGCGTTGCACTGGCCCGTGATCGAATTCGCGCCGGTCCCCGGCCGACCGATGTTGCCGGTCATCAAGGCGAGGTTGATGATGGCCTGCGCGGCGCGGACGCCTTCGTAGCTCTGGTTCACACCCATCGTCCACCAGAACGAGACACGTTTTCCTTGGTGGATCAACTTGGCCACGCGCAGCAACGTTGCTTCGTCAATCCCCGACGCTTCAGCCACGCGCTCGGGCGTGAAGTCGGCCACATGCTGCTGGAAGGCCTCGAATCCGGTCGTGTTTGCGTTGATAAAATCAGTCGTGATCCAGCCTTCTCGGATCAAGATGTGGGCCAGGCCGTAGAGCAACGCCAGGTCCGATTTCGGCGTGAGCGGCAGGTGCAACGTGGCCGCCATCGCGGTCTCCGTTTTCCGCGGATCAAGGACGATAATCTCCGGCTGATGCGGGTTGCGGCAAATGCGCTGCCACATGATGGGGTGCGCGATGCACAGATTCGAACCGACCAGCACGATCACGTCGGATTGCTCAAAGTCGTCGTAGGTATAGGGCGGAGCGTCGAAACCGAACGACTGCTTGTACGCGACGACCGAAGTCGCCATGCACTGCCGCGTGTTGCCATCGCCATGCACCACGCCCATCCCGAACTTGGCGAGCGAACCGAGGAAGGCCATCTCTTCCGTCGCGATCTGGCCGGTACTGAGGAAGGCCACGGAGTCATTGCCGTGCTGCTGTTGAATCGCCTTCATCCGTGCGCAAAACACCGACGTAGCCGTTTGCCAACCCACGGGTCGCTGGCGACCGGACGCGTCGCGCAGCAGCGGCGTGGTGGCCCGGTCGGATGACTTGAGAACAGTCAGCGCCTCCCAGCCCTTGGGACAGGCCATTCCCAAATTGACTGGATAGTCCGTCGTGGGAGACAGGCCGATCGCTTCGCCTTGCTTCATGTGAATGGTTAGCGAGCAGCCCGTTGAACAGAAGCCGCAGGTCATCGCCGTCGTGGCGTCCGGCGTCTGCGTGGCGGGAACTTGCCCCAGACCATAGCCGCCTGGGCCGCGCACCAGATCGGTGGTCAGCGGACCGGTCGGTTGATGGAGCAGGTTCTCCCAACCGGGCCACATTTCGGTGAGCCTAGTGACGATCTTGTTCATGCGGAGGGCGCTCCCGGCATCTTGGGCGCGACCACGGCAGCAAAGAACAAGTACCGCTCAAGTAATTCCCCGGCGAAGTTCAGGGCGAGCACGATCACGAGCATTGCCACCATGGCAGTTGATGTCGTCCCGCCGGCTTGCGAACACCAGGCCAGCAACAGGGCGGGCAGCGCCAGGCCACCGACGACGCCGCAGGCAAAGCGGCCGGCGGTCACGCGTCCGAGATCGCCCGTCATTAAGATTGCCGTGCGCCGCAGCGGCGTGAACGTCCTCGCTCGCAGCCAACCCAGAATGGCGACTTCGAGCGTCAGCTTGAGCGAGACCGCAGCCAGCAGGCATTGGCAAAGTTCTTGAGCATGTTCGAGCACGAGGAGCGATGCACCAGCCGACGACCAGGCGGCGGTCGCCAGGCGAATCAACAAAGCGACAGGGATACCCAGCACCAGGCAGGTCAGCAGGAACTTGAGTCCCGTATAGGCTGGGTTCCAAAAAATCCGCCGCGTGCTGGCGTAGATCATGGTCGAACAGGCCACGCCGCCCAATCCACTCAGCGCCACCGCGCCCCCCAGAGCTCGCTCCCAGGCCGGCGAGACTGGCAGCCCCATGGTTACCAGCCAAGGACTCGCTGCGTAGATCGAGGCCGAAACCGCAAAGCCGCCAAAGGCCAGCACTTCCCGGCTGAGCCAACTGGTTCGCCAACCAATGATCGCTCGATAGGCCAGCCACGGGCGACCCAAATGAAATACCGATGCCGAGAGTCCAATCATGCCCAAAACGAAAGCCGCAGCGAGGTGCATGGCGCGTGCTTCGTGGGCAGCACCGGTGCCACTGGCCAGATCCATTCCGCGCAGAACTTGATCCACCAGAAAAGCGCCGACCGACATCTGCGTCAGTACTAGCATCAGCACCAGGGGCCAATGGGCATGCTGCGGCTTTGCCGTGTAATAGTCGGCGGGCAGCAAATTGGCCGGCAGCGGCTTCCGCGTCTTATACACGGTGGTAGGCAGTGTCAGCCCCGGCTCGGGCGCTCCCGGCAGAAAGAGGTTGGCTTCGGCATTCTCCGCGACTTCTAGCTTGTTGACGACGGTGATGCGAATGGCTTGATTCGGGCAGGCTTGCACGCAAGCCGGCGCTTCACCCACCGCGAGGCGGTCGCTGCACATGTCGCATTTGCGGATGATCCCCTTCGAGTGACTGTACTTGGGCACATCGTAAGGGCACTTCAAAATGCAGTACTGGCAGCCAATGCACTGGTCGTCTAAGTGCTTGACGATGCCAGTCACCGGATCCTTCTCATAGGCCAAGACGGGGCAGCCCTCCAGGCAGGGTGGCTCCAGGCAATGATGACACGCGGTGGTTACGTGCTGCAGGACCGGCAACTGACCAGTGCCGCCATGCAGCAGTCCCACCGAGCGCCAGGTTTCTTCTTCCTCCAAGCCATTGAGGTTGTGGCAGGCAACGACGCACGCCTTACAACCGGAACAAGAGTCAAGATCGACTTCAAAGGCATATTGCTCACCCGAGCTCGGCTGAGTAAGCGGTATCAAATCGCGATAATAGAGTTCCTGGAGCGGCGCTGTTTCCGCAGTGTGCCACTGCGAGAATCTCTCGACGGCGGTTCGCTGTTGCTCTCGCAGCAACGAACTCAACAGATCATCCATCCGTGCTGCATTACCAGTCGAGCAGCCGCTTTCGTTATGCAGTGGTAAAGCGATCGACATCTCGAGCCGGTGGTTTCAGGTGTGATCAAATTACGCCCCATTGCGTATTAAATCAGCGCCTGTTCGAGACCTGCGCCAAGTTGCCATGAAACAAAGCAAGTGATGTGCCGCGATTGCGTCAGCCTGCTTAGGCGGCCCTTACATGGGCGATAATCGCCTTGAAACAGCAGGTATTGCGCAAATGTTGTCGCAAACGGCTCACCCCTCCAGTAGATATACCTGCCTATAGATTAGGCAGAGGGTGGTAAATAACGGACAGGCAGATTCCCGGCGGAGCGGGTTCAATAAGCCCACGCCCGGCCGTCGAATGTTTCGGCCATAGTGCCTATGCCTTCGTCGCAGGGGTAACGATTATTTCGGCCCGGCTTCATGCGTCGCGACCGAGAATTCAGCGTCATTGGCGAGGCAAGAAGCTGCTTGTACTTCTCGAAGGCTCTCCCGCAAAGAAATATCCCCGACAGGGCTCGAACCTGTAACCTTCGGCTTCGGAGGCC
>JAYTUF010000669.1:0-4714 GCA_043744755.1 Anatilimnocola sp. | reverse complement strand
CCGATAGCCTTGAAACGTCCGCCCGACGATCGGCGGCAGCGGCTCAGGAATCTCCATTGCCTTCGCATAGTCGCGGACGAAATCGCCGTTGCTCAAGTTGTGGCTGTGGATCCAGTCGCCTGGCTCAGCGGCGGCGGTCGTCGCGCCAATGATCTGGCCATATTTGAAAACATGCTCACCCTTGCGAATCGGCACCAGCGCGATCTTGTGACCGATCTTGATGGACTGCGCGAGCTTGATCGTCTGCCCGGCGATCTGCAACGCTTCGCCGTCGGCCAAATGTCGGGCCGCGACGACGATATTGTCCAGTGGGTGGAGATGTACGACATCGGTCCGATGACCGGCGGCCAGAATCATGGAAGTTCCCGAGTGAGCGAAAGAACAAAATACCGTGCGACAAAACCAACGCTACCAACAAGGGGATGGGGCGTCAATGAACGTGCGAAGCATGAGCCGGATGCACAGCTTGCGCCAATCCAGCGGCACGCCGTGTATAATGAGGAGCGTCGCGAAAAGTCACTCGGGGAACCACGAACATGATCCCAACGCTCGAACAGTTAGGTATCGATCAATTGACGGCCGACCAGCGGATCGTGCTCGCGCACGAGATCCTCGACAGCGTGATCGCTGAACGTGAATTTCCTCCGCTGACCGAAGCGCAACAAGCAGAGATTCGGCGGCGGATTGCTCATTTGGAAGCAAATCCCGATGATGTTGTTCCTTGGGCGGAGGTAGAAGCCAAAGCACTCGCGCGATTCAAGTCATGATGCTTCTCGTCAATCTATCTCGCGCGGCACAACAGGAGTTCGACGAGGCCGCCGATTGGTACAATCTAAAGAGCGATGGAAGGGGCCGACTGTTCACGCTGGCGGTCCGAGCCTTGCTCGACCGAATCAGCGAAAAACCTACACTGTATCCAACTGTCTTCTTGGCTACTGTTCGCCAGGCGATCGTGCCAAAGTACCCGTATAGCATTTTGTATCAAATTCGGCCGAATGACATTTCTGTGATTTCTGTATTCCACGCTTCACGAGATCCTGAAGTTTGGCAGCGCCGAGTTTGAGGCATTTGATTCGTTCGGCGACGTGGCCTACTCGCCGCCAAACACCTGCACCCACAGCCCAATCATGGTCACGCTATTGAGCAACATGTGAGCAACGATGCCGGGCCAGATGCGGTGGGTGCGCTGATAGACATAGCCGAGCGCAGCGCCGAACAGCAACAGCGGAATCCAGGCGGGGCCGTGCGAGTAGTGCAACAGGGCGAAGACGAGCGTGCTGCCGATGATGGCGAGCCAGTCGAATTTCGCTGGAGGTAATGAAGTCTCGATTGCGGCTGTGTGGGACGCTGACACCGAGGATTGCGGCGACGCATAGGGATTGGGATCGAGTGGAAACTTCGTCACAGGCTCGACTGAGTTTTCAACATCAATGCAGGGTGGCAGCGTTTCAGTTCCGCCCACGATGATCGCTTCGCTGCTGGCTCGCCCATAGCAAAGTTTTTCCAGCCAGCCTTGCAACAATCCGCGGAAGATGAACTCTTCAAACAGTGGGGCGATCAAAGCCGCGGCCACGACCGCCAGCGTGAACAGGAGCGGATCCTTGGTCTGGGTGGTGAGTTCGATGAGCGGATGCTCGTACTTGTATTTCAGCAAATGAACCAGCGAAGCTTGCAGCGCGATCATGGGCAGGAAGGTTGCCAGGAACGTGCCGCCGCCGATCAGCAAATCGGTTCGCCAATGCGCGAGCGTCCAGCCCCAATCCGCGGCCGAGGGCCGGAGGCGAAGGCCGATGCCAGCGATCAACAAGATCGCGACCAGGATTTTCACCCCGCTATCGAGCGCGATCATTTTCCGCGCATCAGCCAATGTGAGGCGTTCGAGCAGCGGCTTGGCTTCGATCGGTGGGATGACGCTCTCAGCGATCTCGGCCGCGCCGGTTGGCTTCGCAGGCGGTTGTATGGGAAACAGCACCGCGGCCAGCAGCGAGACCATCACGAGCAGTGCAAAGGCCAGCAGCAAATCGACCATTCCCCACGGCACCAAGCGGCGCGGCTCGCGAGGCAATAGCGGCTCACCGCGAAAGAGGCGGGGGATCAGCAGGGTCCAAATCGTCAGTCCGCCCACGAAGATCGCGATGACGAGCGTGCCATAGCCAATGGCGAGCAATCCGGGTTCGGGAGTCTGTGGCGAAGGAAGATTTTCCATAACAGAACAATGTCGCTCGCCAAAGACTTCCGACCCCTGGGCACGGCTACTGCATTTTGCGAATAGCGATCATCACATATTCGAGGCCGGAATAAATAGTAATCAAGATGGCGCCCCAGGCGGAAACCAGCAGCGTGATCCGCAGCCAATCGGGGACCGGCAGGGTCTCGCGATGGAGAGCCAGATGCCGCAGCACGAGCAGGCTGGCGACCACGGCGATGCATTGCACCACCATTTTCACTTTGCCGGCCCACTTCGCCGAAAAATCCCCGCCGCTCCCTTCGATGACGGAACGCAAGGCGGTGACCAACATCTCTCGGCCCATCACCACCGTGGCCATCCAGGCGGTGATGCCGGAATTCTGCTCGGCAGCGAGGAAGATGAAGGTGCCACAGATGATGATCTTATCGACGAACGGATCGAGCACCCGCCCCAGCTTGGTGACTTGTCCATATTTGCGAGCCCAGTAACCATCGGCCCAATCGGTGCTCGCGGCAACGACGAACACGACGAGCGCTGCCGTGAATTGCTGCAGCGGAATCAGCACGAAAACCGCAATCGAAAGGACGAGCCGCGCCATCGTGATGACGTTGGGGACGTTCCAAATTACGTTTTCGCTCATGTGCAGCGGATTAACGTGTTGGCTCGCGGTCGGCGGATGTTTTTTCTTGTTGGACATGCAGGCTACTTCGACTCTTCTTCAAATTTGGGAAGCACAATCCGCTTACCCGAGTAATAACTCTCACGCGCCGCAATCACCACGGATAGCGCTCGATACGCATCTTCCAAATCGTTCACCTTACGCAGCAAGCTGGTGACGCCGCGATAGAACTGCATCAGCAGGTGCTCGCCCACGGGTCGTTCACTATCGAGCGATTCTAAATGTCTGCCTGCTTCATCGAACCACGTGAGCGACGCCGGCAGATCGATAAACGCCATTCCTCGCTCACAGCAAACTTGCAAGGCAGCCGGCGGACGGAACGAAACTGCTTCGGGCCAGGACGAAGGCATATACCGCCCACAGCTAATCTGTGCGACAGGCCCGGCCCCCACTTCTCCCGTCGGCGAAAAATCGAGACTCATCATTTGATAGTCGTCGCCATCCGGCTGCCCTGTTAGGCTATGGCGAATGCCCATTACCGAAGTCGGTTCCATTCCGGCGACGTACCGACACCAATCGACCTGCTCGATCATCTCCCGCTGCATCGTCGGGCAATTGCGAATCGGCCGGCGTGTTCCGCCTGCCGGCTCAATCGACGACCGCCGATGGCAGAACAACAATCGCGGCTTGCCCAACCGCGTGGCGATCAGTTCCTTCAGCCGCAACGTCGCGGGAGCCAATCGGCGGGGAAACTCGGCCATGAAGGCAATGCCGGCTTCTTCAACCCGTTGCTTGAGCATCGCCGCCTCAGCCGGCGTATCGATATCGAGGGCCGCCCCGCAATAGACACTCTTGCCATGATCGCAGGCGGCCAGGATCGGCAGCGTGCCATACCACTGCGGCGAAAGGATCAGCACCACATCGACATCGCTGCGGGCACACAAGGCCCGGAATCCGTCCATCTCTTCGGCGCGAAAGTCTTTCGCCGCCTGTTCCGCCAGGTGCGCCACCTCGCAGCAGATGGCCTTGATCTCGAAGCGGTCAGACAAGGCCCGCAAGGCATGCCGATGCCGGCTTTCCCAAGCGTCTCCCAGTCCGACGATCCCCGCGCGCAGTTTCATGCTCAATTGACAGCCCGTTTCCTACCGACGCTTCGCGCCCGTCCGCCCACGGCAGCCCCACTCGCGCGAAGCTGTCAGTATAGGACGCGTGGCCACAGACCTCCAGGTCTATAAGCCGAGACATGTGTCATTCGAGACGGCGAGGTATCGCTCGCTTCACCACGGCATTTCGAGTTGCCCGACGATCTGATCGGCGAGTCGAAAGAGGGCTTCTTCGTGGGAGGTGACCAGGGATTGGCCACCTTCGGGGACGAAGTTGGTGGCCTGGCTGATGTTGACCAGCAGAGGCTGCACGGGGACGTCGCAGTGGCTCATGATCAGGTCGCCGCGGCGGTCGACCCAGCGGACCTGCACGAAGAAATCGGTCTCAACGTCGCGGGCTTCGTCCAGACCATTCTCGGCGAGCACCCGCTTGCTTTCGCCCACGATCCGCGCGGTCAGCACGCTATCGGCAGAGGCGGCATCGGACAATTTGTAAGGGGTCTTCAGCTCGATCTGCTTGCACAGATGCTCGGTCAAGCGCTCGCCCAGGTTGCGGCGGAGACTATCCGACTGGACCATCGGTATATGCACGGTGCGGATGTCGGGCCGATAGAGCGAGCGGTTGCCGAACTGATAGGCCGTGCAGCCCGAAGAAGTTGCGAGGCACACCAGCGTGACGGCGATCAGAGGCAGGAGTTTTAAGTTCAATGTGAAGTTTTGAGTTGTAAGTTTTGTGTTTTGAGTTTTGAGTTCTGAGACAAGAGATCTTGATCCCCGACTCCTGACCCCTGATTCCCGATTCCT
>JAYTUF010000668.1:0-4715 GCA_043744755.1 Anatilimnocola sp. | reverse complement strand
CGGTCCGGATGTGACTTGCGAGCGGCGCCAATCGCTTCGCTGAGCGATTTCCCCAAAAAGTACTCGCCCGACTCGGGCTCGATGGCCACGAATTCATTGGGATGATCTAGTTCCAGAGTCAACCGCAGCCGAGAAGCGTAAAGGTCTTCCGCCGTCTGCACGAATTCGTCAATCCCTGAATCTGCCATAGCTGGTCTTCTATATTCTGCCCTACTTGGCTGTTTTCCGCCTTCACGCGCCCAACTACTTCGTCAAACTAATTCTAACCCACGTTACAACTGACGGCCACAACAGGGTTTCCAGTTACAAATTCTCGCGAAAGCGGTGTAACATAACCTAAGGTCCGTGACCATTTACAGATGCGTGGCTTGAGCGGGAAAGGCGGACGAATGGCGGACGAGAGTGATTTGCCGGCAGGGCCAGTGTCCGACGCAGTCCCTGAAACGGCCGTGTTCGATTTCGACGTCATCGTGCGCGAGACGCATCCGCACATCCGCGCGTACATTGCGGGCATGGGGGTGCCGCGGCACGATGTGGACGATGTCGCGCAGGATGTGTATGTCGAGCTGTATCGGTTTTCGGACCGCATTCCGCCCGGCGTGCATCCCAAGCAGTGGCTCAAGGGGATCGCCCGCAACTTGTGCCTCAACTACTTCCGGCGGCAGGGTCGCCGGCAGCGGTTGCAGCGGGAAGCCTTGGTCGAAATCATGATCCGGGCCGAGCAGGATGGTCCGCCGAGCCTGGCCGAGGGGCCGATCCGGCGGGCTTTGGATGGTTGCTACGATCAGTTGCCGGAAGAGAGTCGCCGGCTGCTGGAACTCCGCTACGAACGAGAATTACCCAGCCAATCAATCGCCGAAATGCTGAGCAGCACCGCCGAAGCGGTCCGGGTGGCCCTGTTTCGCATTCGCAATGGCTTGAAACTATGCATCGCCACTAGTCTGGCCGCCGAGGGAACGTAATGAGTGAGTCGTCAAGCCCCGATCAGTCAAGCCCCGATCAATCAAGCACTGATCAGTTAATCAAACGGTACGTCGAAGATCGGACGAGCCTGTCCCCGGAAGAGCTCGATCAACTGATCGACGTGCTCCGGTCGCAGCCTGCGCTGGCCATTGAAGTCCGCAATCAACTGCTGCTCGATGATCTGCTGGCGCAAAAGCTGGCCTTGGATCGGCGGAATTTTCTGGCTCAGGTCGGGCAACGGATTGGCGATTTCGAACAAGGCGAAGAGGAAATCTTCAGCCAGGTTTCGGAACTGCGGGCGCTCGCGGAAGCGGAGCTGGTCGAGAAGCCGACGTACCTGCGAGGTGGTCGCTGGACAATGGCCATCGTCGGCGTGCTTACTGTCTCGCTCGCGGTGTTTGCCTTCCTCGCGCCGCAGTACTGGCCCATCTCGCCCCGCGCAATGGCGGAAGTGCGCGAGGTTTCCGGCGCCGTTGTAACTATTAAAGGCGAACAGCGTTTGCCTGTGAGAGTGGGCGATACGATCTCGACAGGCATGCCTCTCGAAGTTGCCGCCGGTGCGCTGTTGCGGCTGGAATATCGTGACAAGACGACCGTGCAGTTTGGCAGCGGCACGAAGTTCGAACTGCTTGCCGACCGCAAGAGCCAGGCCAAGCAAGTACAGGTCGAGCAAGGCGAAGTGCTGGCCCGCGTAACGCCGCAGCGCAATTTGGGGCCGATGATTTTTCACACGCCGCAGGCCCGCGCGATTGTGATTGGCACTGAGTTTCGACTCATTGTTTTGCCGCGATCCACTCGGCTGGATGTGACCGAAGGCAAAGTCGATTTCGTGCGGCGGCAGGGTGGCGCGCCGCTGCTGGTGGCAGCCAATCAATCGGGCGTGGCCGATGAAAAGGGGATCGTCCTGCGCGATCTGCGCTGGCCCGATTCGCCTAGTGAACTGCTCTATACATTGCATAGCAAGCAAAAAGTTCCGCTCGCCCGCAATCCTGAAACGCAGAACCCGCGCGAGACGCCGCTCGAAGTCCGCGAGCCGGCCCGGTTCATTGAGGGCGTGAATGTTTACAGTCTCACTGGCGGCAGCTTCTTTTCGACCGAAGCGGGCGAAGACCTGGTCGCCACCATCCGCGAGAAGGGTGCCTTCACGATCGAAATGATCGTCATGCCCGATACGGTCTTTCGCGTCAACGATGGTCGTGTCCTTTCGCTGGGCGATAATGGAGAACAAGCCAACTTTCAACTGCTGCAGCGCGGCAGCGAACTGGTCTTTCGCCTCTGGACCCAGGGCACGAGCACGCCACATGAACTGAAACTCGGCCAAGTGAAGGCCGACCGCGCGGTGCAAGTGACGGTGACTTATGACGGCGCCACGCTTAGCGGCTACCTGAACGGCGTGGCGGCAGCGAAGCTGACGGACATTCGTGGCGGCCTGAACAGTTGGAACACCGGCGCGCTCAGCTTGGGCGCGGATGCTGCGGGACACAATGTCTGGCGGGGGACGATTTGCGACCTGGCCATCACCGATCACGCGTTGGCTGACTTTGAAGTGGTCCGCAGCGCGGGACAATATCAAACGCTCTTTGCTCGCCGCGATGCCGGGCTGATGTGGGACAACTTGATGTCCGACGATCTCGATCCCACCCGCTTCGCCGGCGCCGGCAATTGGCAGATCATTGACGATGGCTGGCAAAACGAAGCCGCGGCCGATGCCTGGTTCGGCCTGGGACCGGAGGGGCTGAAGAATTACGATCTGCTGGTGGATGTGAACTGGGTGGAAGGCGACGGCCCGCTCAAGCTCACGCTGCCCGTCGCCCAGCGACACGGGGCCGTGGTGCTCGGCAAGAGCGGCGGCGAGCAGAAGACCTCGCTGCAAGACATGGGGGGCGGCCCGATGCCCGGTGGTTCCGTCAGCAGCGAGCACTCACTACCGCAGCGCCGCACCGCCCGTCTGGAAGTGCAGGTCCGCCTGCAGAAGGAATCGGCGTCATTGGCCGTAATCGTCGATGGCCAGCCTTGGCTCGATTGGAAAGGAAGCCCCTCGGAGCTACCCGAAGTGAACGCCTCGCTGCTGCCGTCGCTGAAGAAGCCGGTGCTGGTTGCGGCGGGAAATGTCGTCCGCATCGAAGCCCTGAAAATCCGCGACCTGGGCCGGAACGCCAGCAGCGCTATCGGCCAGTGATGGTGCTACGAAGGCAGCAGTCTCACGCCATTCCCGGGCACGTCCGGATACTTGCAAATCCCGCGCTCCACGCGCACCCCCGTCGCGATATCGCGTGCGAGCAGCACCGCCCCATCCATATCGACATAATCGAGCAGCGGCAGCAACTGCGCGATGGCCGAGATGCCGACCGTCGACTCCGTCATGCAGCCGACCATGACCTTCAGGCCCAGTTGGCGAGCTTCAGCGATCATCCGCCGGGCGGGAGTCAGGCCGCCGCATTTGACCAGCTTGATGTTGATCCCGTGAAACAGCCCAGCACAGCGGCGGACGTCGCTTTCGACAATGCAGCTTTCGTCGGCCATGATCGGCAGCGCCACGCTCTCGCGGATGCGGCGCATCTCTTCCCACCGATCGGCGGGCAGCGGTTGCTCGATGAACTCGACGCCCAGTTCTTTGAGCTTGGGTGCATACTCCAGCGTCTGCTCCGCCGACCAGCCGCAGTTGGCATCGACGCGGAAGATCGCGGCCGTGTGCTCCCGCAGGCCGCGGACGATTTCGAGATCGCGGTCCGTCCCCAGCTTGATCTTGTAGATGGGCCAATCCGGAAACTCGCGCAGCTTTTCGAGCATCTTGGGCAGCGTATCAATGCCGATGGTGTAATTCGACGCGGGAATGTTCTCGGTCGTCAGCCCCCACAGTTCAAACACGGGCTTGCCTGCTCGTTTGCCCCACAGATCATGGGCCGCCTGATCGATGGCGCATAACGAAAACGAATCATCCGCCAGCGCGGGTTGCAATTGCTGCCAGAGTTGCTCCGGACGATCCCATGTCGCCGATTCAATTTGACCACGGAGCGATTCCAAACGCTCCGTCATGCTTTCGATGGTGCAGCCGTAATACTTATTGGAAGTGGCTTCGCCAAAGCCGCTGATACCATCTTCCTGTAACTCAACAATCAG
The DNA here is from genome assembly GCA_043744755.1 of Anatilimnocola sp. Taxonomy (GTDB): domain Bacteria; phylum Planctomycetota; class Planctomycetia; order Pirellulales; family Pirellulaceae; genus Anatilimnocola. The sequence continues at coordinate 632 of JAYTUF010000668.1, read as the reverse complement.
CGTTGGTTGCGTATCAATCGACTCCCGCGAGATGGTGAACGTATGCCGCAGCGGCAATTCAAAAGAATGCAGGATGAGTTTCATGTAGTCTTTTCCCAGGTAGCCCGTCGCGTGAGCACGGCAGCGCCGCAAGTTGTCTCGGACTCGCTCTTCGCGAAGCACTTCCTCGCTTACGCGTCGGGTTACCTTCACTACTCCCTGGGATTACCAATCCGCCGCAGGTACTCCGAAAGTCGCGCCTGCAAATCGATCAGCCCTTGCCACTGTCGCAGGTCGAGCGTGATCTTGCTGGTCTTGTTTTCGACGGTTGCCGACAGGATCAAGTTGCGGAGGCGGACGTGCAGATACTCCAAAATCTCAGCGAGTTGCGCGGCCTGGCCCGGCGTCATGCGGTCGGGGAGTTCGGGCGGCTCGAGGGCGTGCAGCGTGGCCTGCATGTCGCACTCTTCGTTCCAGTTGAGTTCAAAATCGAGCGACGAATAGTTGGCCGCCTTCTGCAACTGCTCGGGGTCGGCCGTGTGGGCGTTGTCGCCATTATCATCCCGCAAGCGGGCGAGCCGGCCGGCGATCTGCTCGCGGGAACCAAACAGCAACACACTGCGGCCCACGGCAATCATGTCGCCGAACTTGAG
>JAYTUF010000667.1:0-4718 GCA_043744755.1 Anatilimnocola sp. | reverse complement strand
AGGACTCGGCCTTGGCCCATTGCCCCTTCTGCTGGGCATCTTTGCCTTGCAGCGAGAGCTGCCGCGTGAGGGTAATCGTTTCGTCCGATTCCTTTTTGCAGCGAAACGTGCGGCAGCCAGCACACAGTGCGACGACGATCAACAGGCAACACCATCGCCAACCAGGATGCTGGCGCAAGCGCATGCTCGGTTGTGTTGGCTGGGGCATCCGTGCCTACCTGCAACGAAGAAAATCGAAACGAACCGCCGGCTATCGATCCCATCGGCCGGCCGCGTCCATTCCTTGAGCGCGAACCGGTCGAGTTGGGAGAAATAGCAAATAGCGGCCGGTGGAACAAGCAGAACAGCAAACTTGGCAGGCTTTCGAAGTCGCCGCAGCCACTATTCACTGCTGGCAGAAAGCAGTAATTTGGCAGTAGTCCATTTCTTTTTAAGCCACGAAACGCGGTGCGCGCCATGCCGGCGGTGTTTGAAAAATTCGGAGTTCGGCTGCTCTATCCAGAGAACTGGAAAATCACCGACTTGGACGCGGCAGGAATGCCCTATGCCTTTACGCTCCAGAGTCCCGAGACGGCGTATTGGACGCTCTATATCTATCCGCCGGCGCATGAAGTGCGGCCTAAGGTGAAAGAAATTATCGCCGGGCTGCAGCAGGAATATAAAGACCAGGAAATTGAAGTGCTGCCCATGGAAGAGGTCATTGGCGATGCCAAGACCAAGGGCGTGGATCTGGCGTTCTTCTATCTCGATTTACTCGTCGAAGCCAAGATTCGCACGCTCCGCACGCCGTCCGCCACGCTCATCTGGCACTATCAGGCCGAAAGCCGCGAATTCGAAGAGCGCGAACCGGTCTTTCAAGCCATCGCCGTCAGCATGTTGCAAACGCTGGTGCCGCTGCCCGAGTAGACGTCAAATTCACGCAGCATCCCGCTTGCGATCCGTCATTGTCTCTTCGACATCGTCTTCGTCGGTGCCGACGAACTTGAGCGTCGCCTTCCGGCTAATGCGGCGTTCTTGCACAAAGCCGCGCTTGCCCGCTTTGAGAAACTCCAGGAACTCCGCCGCGGGGCCGGTATCGAAATCGGTTTTGAGAATCTGCAGCACTTCGGTCCAGCGCAGTCCCTGGCGATAGATCACGCGATAGGCCTGCTTGAGTTGCAGAATCTGATCGGCGGTGTAGCCATTGCGCCGCAAGCCGACACGGTTAAGCCCGACAACTTCCGCCGAACCACCACCTTCGACCATCATGAACGGCGGCACATCCTGCACAATTTTCGCGAGCGCCCCGATCATTGCCAGGCGGCCAATGCGGCAGAACTGATGCACGCCCACGCCCCCCGCAATGTAGGCCCGGTCTTCAACATGGCAATGCCCGCCCAACATGGCGTTGTTCACCAGCACGCAGTTGTTGCCGAGCCGCACATCGTGGCCGACGTGGGAATTGCACATCATCAAATTGTGATTGCCGACGATGGTCGAGGCCTCGTTGCCATGACCCCGATGGAACGTCGCGTTCTCGCGAATGCGGTTATGGTCGCCAATGATCAGCACGCCGCCGGGAGAAGTCTCCACCAGGTGCTGCGCCTTGCCGCCGAGAATCGCCCCTTCGCCCACTTCGTTATTCACACCCAGCGTCGTGCGGCTCTTCACCACCGCGCGGGCGGCCAGCCGGCAATCGTCGCCAATGGAAGCCTCGGCTTCGACGACACAGAAGGGGCCGATCGTAACATTCTGGCCAAGTTTCGCGCGGGGATCGACAATCGCCGTTGGATGAATGTGGGCCACGGTTACACTTTCTCGCGACCTTCCCTGGTCGCTCTGGGGTATCGATGCCAGCAGGTGGGCCGAACAGTCGCTGGGTACGCCGTCCGTTGCCACCCCCACAATCAGCTCACATCCTGCGAACCTTTTGTGCAGCTCATCTAAGCCTTCAAATCGGAAAAACCCTGTTGTGTGGTTGAAGCGCAGGTGAGGATTATGCCAACTTTATCGAACCTGTCGACATCAGTTTTTTTGATCAAGCCGGTGCATGTTGCCTGCCTTACCGAGCAGTTTGCTAGCACCCGCCTGCTCCGCCTCCAGCCCAGGTGTGATCACCGAGGCCATCCGCCGGGCGACACCAGCTTTAGAGTGTGTCCAGGTTTGTGCATGCATTTGAATCGATCCCGAAGGGATCAAAGCCAATAGCCCCAGGTTGAGCGTAGCGACACCTGGGGTTCCCGAGGCAAATTTCATCCCCGATCCCGAAGGGATCGCAGCGCCTTCGTGGCGGGTTTTGGCCTGGGGCAGCGAATTATTTTAGGACGGGAATCGGAAAATGTGGCATACTAATGTCCTCCCACCGAGGTAGTTGAGACAACCTCGCCCTGAATTGCCATTATCGACGAGTCGAGGTGCCCGCATGAACGAACGAGCCATCTTCGAAGCCGCGTTGGAAATCCCCAATCCCGTCGAGCGGCGGGCTTACCTGGATCAGGTTTGCGCAGGCCAACCGGAACTGCGCGCGAGGGTTGAAGACCTACTCAAATCTCAATCCATTGCCGATTCGTTTCTGGAGATTCCAGCGATCAACCGCCCGCCCGATAAGACGGCGACCCCCGCGCGCACCCTCGATTTCTCGCCAACCGCCCCAGACGAAGATGACGACGACGGCCAGATTCTGCTCAATTTTCTGCAACCCTCCTCCAAGCCCGGTTCGCTGGGAAAGCTCTTGCACTACGAAATCCTACAGGTCCTCGGCCAAGGGGGGTTTGGCGTGGTGCTGAAAGCCTTTGATGAAAAATTGCAGCGGCTGGTGGCCGTCAAGGTGATGAACCCGCAGATGGCCGCGACCTCTCCGCCACGGAAGCGGTTCTTGCGTGAGGCGCGGGCAGCGGCGGCCATCCGTCATGAAAACGTCGTGCAGGTCCATAGCGTCGAAGAACATCCCCTGCCGTTCTTGGTGATGGAGTTCATTGATGGGCAAACATTGCAGCAAAAAATGGACGGGGCCGGGCCCCTCGATGTGCCGGAGGTGCTGCACCTGGGCCGGCAAATCGCCGCGGGACTCGCGGCCGCGCATGCCATGAACCTGATCCATCGCGACATCAAGCCGGGCAACATTCTGCTGGAGCAAGGCCCCGAACAGAAAGTGAAAATCACCGACTTCGGCCTGGCCCGCGCGGTCGACGACGCCACCATGACCCGCACCGGGATCATCGCCGGCACGCCCATGTACATGTCCCCCGAGCAGGCCCTCGGTCAGCCGCTCGACCATCGCTCCGACCTCTTCAGCTTCGGCAGCGTGCTGTATCAAATGGCCAGTGGCCGCCAGCCATTCCGCGCCCCCACGACCATCGCCGTGCTGCGTCGTGTCGCGGAAGAATTGCCGCGTCCGCTCCGCGAAGTGCTGCCCGAGATTCCGGATTGGCTCGCGGCGATCGTCGCGAAGCTGCACGCCAAGAACCCGGACGAACGGTACCAATCAGCCAAGGAAGTCCGCGACCTGCTGGCGAAGTGCCAGACAGAATTGCAGACGCACGGCAAGGTGACGTGCGTGCCTCTGCCCGCTCCGCCTGTGGTTGAGCCAGCAGTTGTCCCGTCCCCGATCGCCGTCGTTCCGCCCGTAGCGGTTCCGCCCGTTGTCGCGACACCGTCTTCAAAAGCAAGCCGCGCCCCGCTGGCCATCGCCGCCGCGTTGCTGCTCCTGCTCGCCGGTTTCGCCACCAGCGAATTCACCGGCCGCACGAACGTCACAGGCCTGTTCGCGAAGAAAGTTCCGACCGTCGACCCCGTCATCGAAACAACGAATCCGCCCCCAGTCGAAGCCCAGCCCATCGTCGCCGCCACCGGCTGGCAAGGCTGGCCTGCCGACGCCCCGCCGCCCGCGATCGCGCCGTTTGACGCCGCGCAGGCGAAGAGGCATCAGGAGGAATGGGCGGCGTATTTGAAGGTGCCGGTGGAACACGAGAACAGCATCGGGATGAAGTTCCGGCTGATTCCGCCGGGTGAGTTTTTGATGGGGAGTACGGAGGCCGAGATCGATGAGGCCATCAAGTCTGCGGGCGAAGGCGAACACTGGTGGCTCGAAGCGACCCAGTACGAAGCCCCCCAGCATAAGGTCATCTTGACGCAGCCGATTTACCTCGGCCGCCACGAAGTTACCCAAGGGCAGTACGAACAGCTACTTGATAAGAATCCCTCTCATTACTCCGAAACGGGTGCCGGAAAAGCAGATGTCGTCGGAATGGATACAACCACTTTCCCGGTGGAAAGAGTAAGTTGGAATGACGCCGCGGACTTTTGTGCGAAGCTGAGCCTACTGGAGAAGTTCAAGCCGTTTTATTTCCGCAACCGCGAGACTGTCACCTTGTTAGAAGGAACCGGCTATCGCTTGCCGACGGGAGCGGAATGGGAGTTCGCTTGCCGAGCGGGGACGACAACCCGAACTTGGGTCGGCGGCCAAAACGAGGGCTTAGTCCAGGCCGGTTGGTTCGGCGCAAACGCCGGCGGCCGGGCGCATACGGTGGGCGAGTTGAAGGGCAATCCGTTCGCGCTTTTCGACATGCACGGCAATGTCTGGGAGTGGGTTCAAGATCGTTGGGACCCGAATTACTACGGTCAGTTTAAGGACCAACCCGCCCTCAACCCGAATGGCGCCTCTTCCGTCGGCGCCCGGTATGAACTCCGGGGCGGCGATGCCGGCAGTGACGCGGTCGCCTGTGGTTCCGCGTTCCGTA
>JAYTUF010000666.1:0-4722 GCA_043744755.1 Anatilimnocola sp. | reverse complement strand
TGACTTCGGTTCAAAACCGTTATCAGTGCCTCAAGAAACGAAAAAAACCGGGGTGCGCTGAAGCGCGACCCCGGTTGGGCGGTTCGGGAGATTTCAGGCTGCGAGCGTTACCACATCAGTTCGACGCGGGCGGTCAGGCCGTCGAAGGTGATGCCGCTGTCGTAGGTGCTCATGCCGGTCGAGACATAGTCGTTGTTCTGCACGGCGTGGATCCATTCGTTCATGCGGATGGTGTTGAACCAGCCGCTGTACATGTAACCAAGCGACAGACGAATGTTGCCCGAGCAACTACGCCAGCCGATGCCGGTTTCAAGATCGAGCATGGTGACGACGCGGCCGGCCTGCCAGGTGGTGGTCGCGATCACAGGATCGGCCTGACTGGATTGCAGGTAGTCGGCTTCAAATCGGCCGCCGATCAAGCTGGCGTAGCTTTTGCCATAGACGAACCACTGGCTGTTGCGGCCATAGCGTTCGAAGTCCATGCCGAACCGCATGCCCACGCCATCGAAATCGACGCCGGCGACGACCGATTCGGTGCCAATGTTGGTAAAGTCGGCCGCGAAGTTCTGCTCGAAGCGGGCATAGCGCAGACCGACGAGGTAGGTGACCTGATAATCGCTGCAGCAGGACAGCAGGCCGCGATAATCGACATCGATGAGTTGAAAGCGAATGTCGCCAGTGGCAGCGGCATCCAAAAAATTCTGGCCCGCATTGGCGGAGTTTGGATGCAAAACCAAGCTGCGGATAACGTTCGGGGCAGCGGTCGTCGTGAAATCTTCGGTCGTGGCATCGAACTGCGTGTAAGTCGCTTGAATCTGATTGCAATTATCGAGCGTGAAGCCGAAGCCGACGCGAAACCCGGGCTGATAGTCATAATCGACCACGCCGATTTCGCCCGCTTGCAAGCCAGGAGCACCGGCGACGATGGGACCATCAATGATGGAGGCATAGGCGACTTCAGCATCGCGTGCACGCAAATACAGGAAATCGCCGAAGACGTTGAGCCGTTGCGACCAACCGTCGCAGCAACCGCCATCGCCGCAGTTGCCATATCCGCCGCTGCCCTGCCCCCCCATCTGGTCGCTGCACCCATAAGCGGCAGGCGGAGGAGCCATGCCAGGACCAGGACCAGGACCAGGACCAGGTCTGAGCGGCGCCGGAGCATCGCCGGGCGGTTGCATATAGCCGACCGGCATTTGGGGCCCCGGTGCGTAGCCGCCGGGTGCATAGCCGCCGGGTGCATAGCCCGCGGGGGCGTAACCTCCCGGGGCATAGCCGCCCTGCCCATAGGCTCCTGGCGGCGGATAGCCCATTTGAGGTCCATACTGAGCCTGCGCCGCGTGGCTCGATAACAACACCGCGGCAGACGCTGCCGCAACCAACATAAGTTTACTGATATGCATAGAATGTTCCCCCATGAACTAGTGCCCGATAATCATTTCGACCAGCACAGGCGTTAAATCGAGTTCGATTCCTACATTCGGAAAAGAAAGCCGCAAATGGTCAAATTGCCTAAACAGCCAAATTGACTCTGAGCGTAAATAAGGTGGTGAAAATGCTAGCTAATGGTCTGTTTGTGGTAACGCTTAGTGGCAGAATCGCCATTCAAAGGTGAAGGGGCGAGGTGGATCAAGTTCCGAAAAAATTGGGCTGCCTGGCCGGGAAAGATCGACCCGCGGTGGCGGCTGCACCTATAATTAACTCAGTCTTTTCTAAGCATCTAATCGTTGTTGGCAGTTCGCAGCGTCCGCGACGGACGCCTAGTTGCGCGAGTGAGCGCGTCGTTGCGGCAGGAGGCCGCTTGTCCGAAGTTCCAGCGGAGGAAAGCGGAATGGCAAACCAGCCACCTGATTCAGGGACGGCGGATTTACTGGGAACTGAACTTCCCGGTCCGCGTCAGCCCGATTCCCGGGTGGTGGTCCTGCTTGGCATTGGCGAACGAGTTTCTCCAGCCGATGTGCTTCCCGACGAGAAGACGGTTATCTCTGTCAGCAAATCGCTCACGCCGCCCCTGGATGTGCAACTGCCGGTGGGCGTCAAACAGTCGGCCCAATATCTGGGCGAAACGCTGATCGGTCGCAGACTCGAACATTATGAGCTTGTCGAGTTTGTCGGCGGCGGCGGCATGGGGGCGGTATTCCGGGCCAATGATACCCGGCTCGGGCGCATCGTAGCGGTCAAGGTTCTCTCGCGCGATCAATCCTCGGAAGAGAACGTCCGCCGCTTCCGCAACGAAGCACAAAGTGCGGCCCGGCTCGATCATCGCTACATCGCCCGTGTGCATTATGTGGGTGAAGATGCCGGGCTGAACTTCATCGTGTTCGAATTCATTGAAGGGATCAACCTCCGCGAGGTGGTGCAGCAAAAGGGTCCGCTGCCCTTGGACGAAGCACTCCGTTATACGATGCAGGTGGCCGAAGCACTCGCTCACGCTTCGCAGCGGGATGTAGTCCATCGAGACATCAAGCCTTCCAACGTGCTGGTGACCCCCGCCGGCCATATCAAGCTCGTTGATATGGGATTGGCCCGGCTGCATCACGTCGATTCGTCGTTTGATGACTTGACGGCCAGCGGCGTGACGCTGGGAACGTTCGACTACATCTCGCCCGAACAGGCCCGCGATCCACGGGCAGCCGACGTGCGCAGCGACATTTATTCACTGGGCTGCACTTTGTACTTCATGTTGGCCGCGAAGCCGCCATTTCCGGATGGGAGTGCCTTGCAAAAGTTGCTGAGGCACAATGGGGTTGATCCACCCGATGTCAGGTTGTTCCGGCCCGAACTTCCGCCGGCAATCGGGCCCTTACTGATGAAGATGCTTGCCAAACGCCCCATTCAGCGGCAACAGAGGGCCGAAGAACTGGTGGCCGAAATCGAGCGACTGGCTCGCGACCTGGGTCTGGAAATCGGCAGTGCCGATACCGATCTGGTGCAGAGCGGTGCAGCCAGCCGATCAATTTGGTCGAATTGGCTAGCGACAATTGTGGCGCCGATCGCGGCCTTGATCGTAGCGCTTGCGGTTCTGGAATATGCCACGCGGCCGGACTCTGACGAAGTACATTTACAGTTGCGTCCGGGCGAAGTAGTTGCCCCGCTGGTTGACCCGAACGAAACGCCGCTGGCAATGCCGCCCAGCGGTTCTAAACCTAAATTTCCGAACGTCAATCCCGCGCCACTTCCCGGCGTTCCCGCGCCCCTGCCCGAAACGCCCGCCGTGGGCACGCTGGTCGCTGACCCGCCGCTGGTTGGTCCGCCGCCGGATGGAGTTGCCAGTCGTGGTCCGTCAACTGCCTCGGCTGGAACGGAGGTTTCGCCCGTTACGCCCAAGCCGCCTGCGCCCAAGGTGATCGTTCGCCCCGGGATTGTAGCGACCGCGGACGGCGACATTGTGGGGTCATTGTCGCAGGCAATTCGGCGGGCCGCGGAGAAGGGCATTGCCGAAGTCGAACTGGATTTTAGTGGTGAGATCGTTGAGTTCCCGTTTGAAATCCCCGCGGGAAAAATGCTCGTGCATCCCGCGCCGGGTCGCAAACCGCTGGTCGTGTTTCGCCCTGGATTATCGACCATTGCCGCTCAACGCCAAATGATTCGGCTGCTCGGCGGAAGTTCCCGGCTGACGTTGCAAGATCTCGACGTTCGCTTGGAACTGCCGTCCGAGCCTTCGTTCGGCTGGACGCTGTTTGCCCTGCATCAAGGTCAGTCGCTCGATCTTTCCAACTGCGTGTTGACGGTGGTCGATCAGGGCATGTCCGGCGCTCCCCAGCACGATCAAGTGAGCTTTGTGCATCTGCAGACCCGCCGCTTGGCGGAAATGATGAAGATGGATGACGAGATGGCGATGATCGTGCCGGCCGGCATCAATTTGTCGCAATGCCTGGTGCGGGGCGAAGCTACATTTCTCAGTGTGCCGGAAGAACTCCCCGTGCGCGTGGAATGGGAACAAGGGCTGTTCATTTCTTCGAAACGGTTTATGGAAACCGGCGGCACGGTTGCCAAGCCGCGGTGGCATGGCCGGATTGAGTTGGCGCTAAATCGCGTGACAATTGCCGCGCAGCAGGGTCTGTTTCAAATGCGGCGGCGAAGCGATGCAGCCCATCAGCTCGACCTGGAAGTAAATGCGGAGCGGAGCATTTTCAGTGTCGGCGGCGAAGCGCCCCTGTTTGAATTTGCCGGGATGCCGAACGTGGATGATATTCATTTCAGTTTCGGCGGCGCCGACAATTGCTATCCGCGGGAAGAGATGATTTTCGTGCGAGCCAAATCGTTCGGTGCCGGAGAAGGGGCCGTGGACTTCAATCTGGCCAATCGCAGCCGCTGGTCGTCGGCCGAGCGCTCGCCTGACTTAGGCGTTATCTGGCAATCGCCGCCAGCCGCGGAACTGGCTCCCCACGCACAAGTTGCCGAACACTATCAACTTTCAGAAACCTCGCCGCATTCAGCCGGCTTCCGGCTGGACGATCTGCCCCGGCCCACCGAACCGCAGCCCAAGAACGCGAAACCGGCTCCCGAAGCAGCGCCGGAAGCAATTCCCCCGACGGCGACAAACCCAACTGCGACCGCCGCACCTACTCCCGCCACCGCGGCGGATTCGCCTGCGCCGCCGAGCGAGTAATTCGCCTGCCATGTCCGAACTTCCCGATCTGGAAAGTTACCTCGTTGCCCAGCGGCAAGTGATTCAAGGGCAAACGATTCAACAGGTCACGATTCGCAGTCCGTTTGTAC
>JAYTUF010000665.1:0-4730 GCA_043744755.1 Anatilimnocola sp. | reverse complement strand
GGATCGCGGGCCGGCGCGTCGGCGCCAACCTGCGGCTCGAACCGGGCCGCGGCGCGGCGTTCATCCATTTGGTTCGAGACCGTGGCTTTGAGATTTCGCAGCCGTTCCATCCGCTCGTCGGCCGCAACCGCGAGTTCACGCTGCAGCAAACGATTCCAGCCCCACACCATCGACGGAATGACCCATTCAAAATTGACCTGCACGCGGCGGACAAAGACATCGGCCAGGAATAGCACGCCCGCGACCATCAGGAAGATCGGCCAGATGTCCTGGCTGCTGTTTGCCTTTTGCAGATCGGGACGAAAGCTATTGTTTTGCTTCACCAGCAACGGCACGCTCTCCTTATTTAACGGCCCTTCAATCAACCTGCCTGTCTCATTCGAGCCGCGCGGCTTGTAGCTCGCCAGCGTGGTGAGGATGGTCTCGTTCGATTCCCGCTCACGATACTCGGCCGAATAGGGAACCGTGATGCCGGTGAGGAGCGGCGCTCCGCCCATGCCCGTGTTGATCGCCAGGAGATAACTGCCCGCTTTATCGGCATCGAACTCGCCGACGTACCTGCCCGGCGCTTCCTGCTGCATGGAGAGTTGCACGTTCTTGAGTTCCGGATCAGCGCCGACGCCGCTCATGTTCAGGAAGTTCAAAAACTCATCATCATCTTTCAGCGCAGTGACCACGACGCGAACCTTGCCGTCCTTCACTTCGGTGGCAATCGTGAACTTCCCCTCTTCATTCACGGGCCGCATCGCCCAGCGAATCATCTGGCTATAGAATTTGTTGTAATTCTCCCAATCGGTCCAACTATGCGCCCATTTCTGACCCGCATCGGAAGTGAAGACGCAGGTTTTCCCAGCGCCATACGTCCAAGTGGCGAGAATGGTGGAGTTGGTGTCTTCGCCCGGCTTGGGCGACCGGATCAGCACTTCGACCAGCGGGTTTTCTTTGACCGTGGTCATCACAAAGCCGGTCAGCGGCGGCAGCGGGCCGTCGATGTTCTGCAGCATCTCGTGCCCCCGCGCTGCGGGCAGCACATAAGGCTGCAGCTTCTCTTCCAGGATCAGCGGCCGAGCGACCCGGCGGCTCTCGCGCTGAAAAATCTTGGGCAAGGCTTTCGGATTGTTCACGGCGTAGTATTTGCCGCCCGTTTGATTGGCGATGCGATTCAGCAGGCCGCTTTCGGCGGGACCATGCGAACCAACGGCCACGGTGCTGATCGTCACGCTGGCATTTTGAAAGCGGCGAATGACTGATGCGCTGGGGGGCGAAGGATCGCCGTCGCTGACCACGATCATGTGCTTCACCGACGCGGGATTCGCCTCAAAAGCTATGATGGCCTTGAGCATGGCAGGATCAAAATCGGGCATGTCGCCGGGGGTCATCCGGCCGATGCGGCCGGCCATCTCTTTCTGGCGGTCGCCGACGCGGACCAGGCCGCGCTTCTTATCGTCGAACCACAACCAGTTATCACCGCCGGTGAAGTTCTCCCACTGCAACATGCCGCAGTAATCCATCGGGCCGAGAACTTTCACCGACTCTTCGGCAATCTTCTTTTGAATGTTGTTGCCATCCGGAATTTCGCAAGCATGTAGCAGCAGCACGAGCGCGCCGACGGCTTTCACCTTGCTGTTCTTGATTTGAAAATCAACCGGCATCGCTTTTTCGAGTTCCGTGTTCGCCCACCCGCCGGCGCCAAAGCTGTTGTTGCCGCCGATCATCACCAGGCCGCAACCAAACTGCTCGGTGTTGCGAACGAGCATCGCGATTTGATCATCGGTGAACGAAACCGCGTCGTCGCCGCCATTGCCCGACCGGGCGACGTTGCCCAGCACCACGCAGTCATAGCCTTGCAACTGCGCCAGCGACGTGAACAGGTTGTCGCTAGGCATGGGATCGACCTCCATGTTGAGCTCGCCCAACTTCAGCATCAGGTGGTCGAACTCGCGGGGATTTTCCGCATCGACAATCAGCAGCACCCGGCCTTTGCCGCGAACGTGCGTGAATGCCGTGGCGGTGTTGTTCTGCTCCATCGCATCGCCGGAGTCGGCAGCGGGGATGAACTTCGCGGTGTAGGTGTATCCCGCCGGAAGATCGATTGTGTGCTGCACGGAAAAGACATTTTTGCCCGGCTTGAGCGTGACTTCGGACTCTTGCAGCAGATTGTCTTGCCCATTGAAGTTCTGCACGATGCGCAGCCTGCCTTCGACGTTTGACTCGCCATAGTTATGCAGCACAATCCGGGCTTCGAGGGGTTGACCGCGGCGGATATCGGTCGGCAAGCCAACCTTTTCGACGGCAACTTCGTTACGGGCAGATAAGCGCACGGCGACGACATCAATGCCGATCCCATTCTCGGCGAGACCGGTGGCCACCGAACGGGCATCGCCCAGGTTCTCGTTGCCATCGGTAATGATCACGATTCGCTTCGCGGAATCTTCAGGAAAGGCCGCCTGCGCGAGCTTCAGCGCAGAGCCGATATTGGTGGCATCCACCCGCAGATCGAACAGGCTCTCAAGATTGCCGACCGACCGAATATCGTCCGCGAACGGCGGATGCTCGATGGTCGCTTCGCGGCCGAAGACAATCACGCCGGCCTTGTCTTCCGTCGCCGATTGTAAGTCCCCCTTACGGCGATGAGCTTCGACATCCTGGATCACGAATTGCAGCATCGCTTCGCGAACAGGCTTAGGAACGCTCTCCGATTGATCGAGCAGATACATCACCGTCAGCCGCTCGCTGATCTTCTGCAACTGCACGCCAGCGAGCGCGAGAATCATCAGCAGCAGCACTCGGCCACGATAACCGAGGGCAAATACGCGGCGGTACTTTCCCAGGGCGGCGAGCGAGCGATAGCTGATCACGAACAGCACAGGAATTGCGATGGTCAGCAGCAAGGTCCAAGGCTGATCGAACGTCAGTCGATCGGCGTCGAAATCTTTCTGCAGTACGAACCATTCGCCAAACCGGGCGGCCAGCGGGCCCCAGCGCAAGTAGATCAAAAACGAATGTAGCCCCGCCGAGATCCAGGCATAGAACCACAAGAGAGCCAGTCCCGCCAGCGAAAGTGCGATCGGCAGGCCCAGCTTCAGACCTACGTTGCGGAGCGAGACTTTCCAATTGCCGCGCGGCTCATCGTTCCAGGGCACCGGCCAGATGTCAAACGGCGCGAGAAACAATACGACCAGCAGCCAGTAATAGGTCGCCTTGCCAAAGCCCATCCACAGCCCGAGCGGATGCAGCAGGCTGAGGGAAGCAAACGTCGCCCCCAGGGCCACGCCGGCGATCACCAGCGGCATCACCAGCCGAACCAGCAGCGGCGAGCGCGGGCTGAGCATCGCCCGCCACAATTCGCCGATCGAACCGGTGACGAGGAGCCAGCCGACCCACACCAGGAGCCAGATGGGAATGACGTCGAGCCGAACCGATTCCAGCCAGGCCATGAGCAGACCCTTATGCGCGCGATAAGCAGAGTTCGGTCGCGGCCGCCCATTCTTGGAAGCTGGCCGACCAAATTCCATCCGCTGCTCATTGTACCTGACCCAAGGCGCGAAGGTAGCCCGACGCGTTAGCGAGGACGCGCGTAGGCCGGAACAAGGTACTCCGCAGTTCCGGCGGGAGCGGCAATAAGATATCGCTCGACAGCCCAAGCCGGAACTGCGCGAGTACGCTTGTTGCCGGCCTACTATATTGACGCAGCCTGATAATGCCGCGTAATCAAATCATTCTGCAGCCAGAGCACTCGATTGAAGGCCCGCAATGTTCGCACCTCCGTCTCTCGATCCAACCCCAAGCTCAGAATCGTCGCGAGTACCGCATCGGCGACAAAGCCCAGCAGGGCGTTCATCTGCACCAGCGGCACATTCAGTTGCGGCGAACCGGCCTGCGGCGTGTGCATCTTGCCAACCATATCGAGATAGTCGAGCATTTCTGCGTTGTAAGGCCGCGTCACGAGCGCCGTGAGATATCGCCCCAAATGCTGCTTGCGGAACGCGATGACCTCATCACTCATCTTGAGCGTGTCAACACTCGTTGCAAGCTGACCTGAATAACCACTTTGCCGTGGGACAAAATGGCGCTTGGTGGCATCGTAGCTGAACAGCTTATCATACACCGCATCGACGAGGACTGGCACCACGGGACCGAGGACCGCGGCCGAGGCCTGGAGCGCCGCGATGTCCGCTGCGCCAAAGCCAATGAACTCACTCACATAGCCCACGCGATAAGCGAGGTCAGTTTCGAGGCGGGTTTCGTCGATGTGTTGCATGGGAGAGACTCAGGAGAAAGGGCGGGAGGCGATGTGCGAGCGGCGGGAGTTAACTGGACAATGTTATCCAGTTATGTTAAGATAGCAATCGTGAAGTGGATGTCAATATCCAGTTTTGTTGCCGATCGAGGAATCTTCTGTGATTTCGCAAACAGTGGAATACGCCCTGCGGGCGGTTGTGCATCTGGCCAGCCAAGCGCCGGAGGCACGGACGACGGAGCAAATCGCGGCGGCAACCTTGGTGCCGCGGGCTTATCTTTCGAAGGTGCTGCAAAGTCTGGCCCGCAGTGGCGTCGTGCATTCGCAGCGCGGTCTCGGCGGCGGCATGTCGCTCGTGAAGACTCCGGAGAAGCTGACGATTCTCGAAGTCGTGAATGCCGTCGAGCCCATTCAGCGAATCCGGACTTGCCCGCTCGGTCTTCCCGCCCATGGCACGCATCTCTGTCCATTGCACAAACGACTCGACAAT
>JAYTUF010000664.1:0-4754 GCA_043744755.1 Anatilimnocola sp. | reverse complement strand
AAGACTTTGGGCTTGCCGTCGTCGGTGCCGCTGAGCCGCTCGGTGAGGTGCGAAACCAGTTTCGATAGCTCTTCGGTGAACGCTTGCTCGGCCAGTTGCACCGCTTCGTCAAAGCGGGCCGCTACCCGAGAGGCTTCCTGCTGATAGAGCTGCGGGCTGAGCTGCCGCAGATACTCGGGCGGCTCCACACTGGGAAAGTCATAAGAAACGTCGAACCAGCCACGGAGCGTTGCTGGATAGTCCGCGGCGTTGAAGAGCGAACCAAGCCGGCGGCGCGCGGCAGACTTTAATTCATCGTAACGTTCGTCGAGCAGGATCACGGCTTCGTCCAATTCAACTTTGAGCGACGTCAACTGCACGGTGAACGCGCTGATGTCATCCTGGCGGATCAGCCGGATGCCGCTCTCCGGGTAAGGGAGCGAAATTCCTTTCCAGAAGGCGATCACGCGATGCCGCACGGCCGTCACGGCCTTGAATGCAGGGTGCGACGTATCGAGCAGCTTCTTACCGGCGGACAAGTAAGCTCGCTCGGCGCCAAACGTGTCGGCCGCTTGGGATTTCTGTTCTTGGGTCAGCGTCTTACGCGCGCCGAGCCAGGTGAACATCACCCGCACCGCAGCCATCGTGGTTCGCAGGCGGTTAGCGGACGAGTTTCGATTCGTGGTCTCGGGGAGGTCAAGTAATGCAGTCATTTAGGTCTCCGTAGAGAAGAAAGGAAGAAAGTTTGTGAGAGGATAGGCACGCGGTACCGCAGAGTGCCTAGCACAGCAGTGACGACTAAGCGGTGCAGTTCAGCCGCTTGCAAAGTTCGTCTATCTCGGCGGCGGTCAGCGGCAGTTGGTCGCTAAAGTGCTCGCCGCCGTCGATGATCTCGTCCGCTGATTCGAGATCTCGCTGCCAGTACCGCAGCGCCGCCAGCACGGTGGCCAGTTCCCGGCTGGTTAGCACGGCAAGCCCTCCGCCGCTTCAATGGCTTGTTCGATGTCGCTGCCGGCGAGGTTCGCGAGAGGCTCACACTCAATTTGGCTCACGTAGGCAGCGGCGCTCCGCCCACGAAATTTGACAACGACGACGCCGGGCAAATCGCTGTCTTCGAGATCCGCATCCCAATCCACAACTCGCACCTCCACTTTTGGATCGGAGGCATAGACGCTTTGCACAACGCGGCCCGACAGACAAATCACAATTTCTGGCTTCTCCATGACCGTGGCTCCTCTGTTTACCTTTTTTGGTTGGAAGATTCTGGAGGTTGACCGGATTAGGCGGGGATGGTTTCGAGGTAGCCCTTCTTGATCTTCGCAGCGATCAACGTGTTGGCGTGCTGCTGAGCCGCCGCGGCATCGGCCAGGGTCTTGGTCTGCTCTTGGCCAGCCGTGCCGATCCGACCGAAGCAAACGGTGACCGCGCAACCGGCGACCGCCACTTCCCAAAACTTGGCCGAGCTACCACCAACGAATTCAAAATGACGCTTCATGGAATGCTCCTGTAGGCATGAACGAATTTGGTCGAAGAATGCAGGCGAGGTGTTACTCACCTGCTTCGGTGCCGGCCGGTTTTCTTGCGGTGGTGACCGGTTCGTGAATCAACAGCGGTACGGGATTGCCGGGGATCATGGCCCGAACTTGCTCGGGAATCACCTTGCTGGCCCGAAAGGGCAACCGCAGCGCGTGGTTGCGTTTCATCTCGGCAGGGACGAGAAAGTAGCCTGCTGCGCATCGACCCCGCTTCGGCCCTGGATTATGCTAAACACGGATAAGTCTGCGATTGCGGACTTGGCCATGAGTCAAATCACGCCCGCATCCAACCGTCTGCCGCGGATATCGAGATGTCTCAACAGCAATGGTGGGTCTTCGTCAACGGAAAGAAGTACGGCCCAGCAACGTCACAACAATTGCGTCTACTGGCCGATCAGGGGAAGGTCACGGCGGAAACTCCGGTAGTTGCCGACGGAATGCAGACGCCGGTCGCCGCCGGTCGCATACCTGGACTATTCAATCAATCAATCGAAATGCAAACTGCGAACTCCGCAGAACAACGCAAGCCTCCGGTAGTGCATAAGGCCGCAATCGTAGGAACTCGCCCGCAACTCCCGGCGATGATATCGGTCTCACCGCCGGTTGCGAAATCAGAGCCAAGAAAACCCGCAATCAGCCCATTGCTCGCTGGGTGGTCGCTGGTCGGTATCTTAGCCGTCTGCGGCGTCACCTTCATCGTGTGGCATTCCCGATCAAGGCATCAAGCAGAAATCGCTGCGGCTGATGCGCAAGCGTCGAAATCAATTGCTAACGCGAAGGCATGGATAGCTGGCGATTCGCCTGTCCATGTCGCGTTAATCGAACAAGAGTTATCCGAGGTTCTCCAGAATGAGTTCACGACGAAGAAAGTGGATGCCGAAGCCACTTTGAATCAAGTTCGTGAGCGGCGCTCGCAACTGGCAGCTGACTCAGTGTTCGATCAGGCTAGAAAGCAACTTGATGGGAATCAGGTACCGGAAGCCATATTATTGCTGCGGGAGTACATGATTGATCCGCGAGGCACGCGCCGGACGGAAGCTCAGCGTTTACTCGATGAAGCGGAAGTCGCGATCTCTGAATCGAAAACGCAGGAGAGCATCGCGTCAATGACTGATGACCAACTTACGGCGGCAGGCAATTCGCTCTCGCCAGAGATTCCCGATGGCAATGTCACTCATCCGGCACTGAAACGGCTTCGTGCCGAAATTGCTTCTCGGCACCTAGTTCCGGAGTTGCAACGTCGCAATGACCTGAAAATCGCCGCAGAGAAGCGACTTGAAGCCGAACGACTCGCAGCGCTCGAACGGAAACGTGTCGAGGAGGTCGCATCAAATGAAGCTGCAAAATTGACCGAAACGAAGCGACAAGAGGAAAAGCGTAAGGCAATCGAAGTGGCTCGGCGAGAACGCGAGCGAAATGGCAAGCTCGACTTCGACTACGACAAATCTGAATATGCACGAAAACGCATGGCTGAAGTTCTGAAGAGTTTTGTGGTCGGAGACGACGCCGAGCAAGCAGTGGCAGGAAAATCGATTAATGGGACAAGCATTCTGCTGGAGATTAGCAAACTTTATCTAACCGATCGCCTTAGCGGAAAGGACATCGAGGCAGTGCTGGCGAAGCCGCTGACTTTCAAAAAAACTGTTAGGGCCGACTATTCGGCCCGCGAGGCATGTGAAGAGTTTGTTTCTCAGTATGGAGCAGCTCGCTGCGGTGATACATCGTTTTCATACCGTTGGTTGTGGAACGAAGCCAAATTGCGGATGGCTGAAGATGCCGATCTGCCCAGTCCAAACCCTGGTCCAGACGCGACACGCCAACTTGATCGACCCAAGCGAATGTTCGCGCAAGCGCCGAAAGAAATCACAAACAGCATTGGGATGAAGTTGGTTCTAATCTCTGGTGGGACTTTCACGATGGGGGCACCACGGTCCGAACGACATTTTGAAGATGATGAGCGTCAGCATGAGGTAACTATCGGAAAGGAATATTACCTGGGAGTCTTCGAAGTGACCCAGGCCCAGTATCAAAAGGTAATGGAAGCGAATCTAAGTCGGTTTCAAGGAAACGAAGTCGCCGTGATTCACCCGAAAACTGGTCAAGTGTTAAAAGAGGTGGACAGCTCCAGCCATCCAGTTGAAAGAGTGGCTTGGCAAGACGCTGTGCAGTTTTGCGAACGGCTTTCGGCGCAATCCGAAGAGAAGCGGGCTGGTCGCTCGTACCGCTTGCCAACTGAAGCAGAATGGGAATACGCTTGCCGGGCTGGAAGTAAGGCGGCTTACAGCTTTGGAAATAGCGAGGGGACACTCGGAGATCATGCGTGGTATTCCGGGAATAGCGAAAGAAAGACACATGCGGTTGGCCAGAAAAAGGCGAATGCGTGGGGCCTATACGACATGCATGGTAATGTCTGGGAGTGGTGCTCCGATTGGTACGGAGTTTATCCGGAGCGAGTGGCAACAGATCCAACCGGTGCTAACTCGGGGGAGGGCCGCGTGCTCCGTGGCGGCGGTTGGATAAACAATGCGGCTGATTGCCGGTCGGCATTACGGGCTTACTCTGGTCCCTCGCGCCGCAGCGACGGTGTCGGCTTCCGAGCGGCTATCAGTGCATCACAAATCATCGAGTAGACAGAGGCGGAAAATTAAAGCAGGGCGACACAGAATTGGGGCGGCATGTTAAAGGATTGCGGAACTGCGACATTAGTTCCTCGCCGATGCCTCAGAAGTCCAGTGTGCAAACAGCCACTGCAGCGATTCTTTCCAAGAAAGGTGATGGGCTCAGTTTTGTGACGGATCGCGTGCCACCTTACGACGTGTGGTCACCGCTGCGGCAGCCACTTGGTAGATCCCCGGTTTGTCAGCGCTCAGGCACCGCCCACAGGCCCAGGTTCGCAGTTTCTCGACCGACTCTGCCGAGGTTCTCGAAACCGGCACGATGTTCTGCGCCGCGGCGACGAGCGGCACATCGAGCAATGCTGCCAGGCGGCAACAGGCTTTGACCTCCGCCCCGGTCCAGTCTTCGTCCTTGGGTAAGGCTTGGGCTGCATCGAGCGCGTACTTGGCAATGTAGATCTGCCAGATTGCCTGCCGCTGATTTGCGTCAGGCAAGTCAAGGAAGAAAACGCCATCGAACCTCTCCGCTCTTGAAAACTCTGGAGGCAGCTTCGAGATGTCATTGGCGGTCGCAACGACAAATACGTCCGATTCGTGATCGTTGAGCCACGAGAGGAACGATCCA
>JAYTUF010000663.1:0-4754 GCA_043744755.1 Anatilimnocola sp. | reverse complement strand
CATGAGTCCACCGATACATCCGCGGCGGAAAAACATGCCGCAGCCATTGCCAAACTGATAGAGAAGAAGTTGCCGGTCCCTAAGTAACGATCGGTCATGTTAGATTGTTGCGCATGACAGGCCGTCGCACTTCCCTTCAGTTGCAAACCGATGCGCTCGCCATCTGGCAAGCGGGCCTGGCGGCCGTGCGCAGCGATCAACTCGTGCGCGACAATGTGCTAGTTGATGGAAATGAACTGCGGATTGGCGATGAGTTGATTTCGCTGCAGAACATTCGTCGCATCGCGGTCGTTGGCGCCGGCAAAGCAGGCGCGGGAATGGCGGCTGGACTGCAAACCGCCTTGGGCGAGCGACTGCTGCGCGAGAAGCAGGTCAGCGGCTGGATCAACGTGCCGGCCGATTGCGTTTCCGATCTAGCGCCCATTCATTTACATTCCGCTCGTCCGGCTGGTAAGAATGAACCGACGGCCGAAGGAGTCGCCGGAGCAGAAAGGATTTTGGAGATCGTCAGTTCGCTCGGGCCGCAGGATTTGTGCATTTGTTTGATCTCCGGCGGCGGATCGGCCTTGCTTCCCGCACCGGCTGTCGGAGTTTCACTGGCCGACAAGCAGGCGCTCACCAGGCACTTGAGCGCCGCGGGGGCGAACATTGAGCAGCTCAATACGGTGCGGAAGCAACTGAGCCGCATCAAAGGCGGCGGACTCGCGCGGGCTTGTCGCGCGGGACGAATGATTTCGCTGGTGATCTCCGATGTGCTGGGAGATCCGCTGGAGATCATTGCTTCGGGGCCGACGGTGGTTGATCGCTCGACGCCGGCCGATGCACTTCAAGTGTTGGAACGATTTGGCGCCATGGACATCGCGCCGAATGCGACTCAGTTGTTGCGCTCGCGAAATGCATGCAATCCCGTTGAGTCAACCAGAACGAACGTGACGAACCTGATCATCGGCAACAACGCCGTCGCCGTTGACGCGGCCGGGATCGAAGCCGAGCGGCGCGGCTATTCGCATGCGATGCTGGCTTCCCGCGATTTGGAAGGGGCGGCGGAAGACGTTGGCGTTCACCTGGCCCACATGGCTCGGCAGATGCGAACTCAGGATGGTCCTGATTGCTTGATCACCGGCGGTGAACCCACGGTGCAATTGGTCGCCGCCGAGGTCCGCGGCAAGGGAGGTCGTAATCAGCAACTGGCACTCGCGGCGCTGTGCAGTTTTCTCGCTGATGGCCTGTCAGGAATCACCATTCTCTCCGGCGGCACCGATGGCGAAGATGGTCCCACCGATGCTGCGGGCGCTTTCATCACCGCGGAAACACTCGGCCGCGCACGAGAGCTGGGCCTCGATCCCCAGGAGTATCTGCGCCGCAACGATGCTTATACTTTCTTCCAGCGAGTCGGTGGCCTGATTCAAACCGGTCCGACGCATACAAATGTCTGCGACGTCCGCGTCGTCGTCGTCGATCGTATCCAACCCCAAGTGAGGTAATTCTCCCATGCAACGCCTCCTCTTCACGACCGCTTTCTGCCTTCTGACTTCTGCCTTCACTTTCGCCGCGGAACCGACTGCCGGCGACATGTTGTGGGAGCAGATCAAGCCCTTCACGCAGCCGCCAGCGGAGTTCGCCGAGACTGGTGAAGACTATCGATCGCCACTGAATTTTAAGAATGGCGAACGCGTGAAGAACGCCGAAGATTGGCAGCGGCGGCGGAAAGAAATTGCCACCCAGTGGCAAGAGCGGTTGGGTGCCTGGCCGCCGCTGCTGGAGAAGCCGGAAGTCAAGCGAATGGAATCCATCGAGAAGGAAGGCTACACGCAACATCACGTCCGCGTGCAGGTTTCCAGCGATGGCAAACAGGCCGATGGCTATCTGCTGATCCCGCATGGCAAGGGACCATTTCCCGCGGTGTTTGTTCCCTTCTATGAACCAATCACGAGCATCGGCGAGGGGACCAAGGGGAAGGGAACGCACGACTATGGATTGCAACTAGTGAAGCGCGGGATGGTCACACTTTCGATTGGCACCCCGGGCGGCGTCGAGAAGATCGGCCTCGAAACTCGGCAACTGCTTACGGAAGCAGGACAGGAACAACGCCGCCAACCACTCACGCTGCTGGCCTATGTCGCGGCCAATTGCCACACCGCGCTCGCGCAGCTGCCAGAAGTCGATCCCAAGCGGATCGGCGTGATCGGCCTGTCCTATGGCGGCAAGTGGTCGATGTTCTCGTCCTGCCTGCACGAGCCCTTCGCGTGTGCGGTCTGGTCCGACCCGGGCATCGTCTTCAACGAGAAGAACTCGAACGTCAACTACTGGGAGCCTTGGTATCTAGGCTACGATCCGAAAGTCACCCGTAAACCGGGCGTTCCGTCCGAAACCAATCCCCGGACCGGCCTCTACAAACAACTGGTCGATGCGGGCGACGACCTCATTGATCTGCACGCGCTCATGGCCCCGCGGCCGGTGCTGGTTTCCGGCGGCACGGAAGATCCGCCTCGCAACTGGAAAGCCTTACAACACCTGATGGACGTGAACACTGTCTTGGGCTTCCCAGACCGCGTCGCCATGACCGCCCGCAAAACGCACGTGCCGACGGCGGAAGCGCTGCAAGTTGAGTTGGCGTTTTTGGAATACTGGCTGAAGTATGGGCTGAAGTAATCGGCAGGGGTCGGGAGTCTTTGGCGACGAAAGACCTATCGATGATAGAAAATTGTCATTCGCCAAAGACTCCCGACCCCGGGTTACTGACATTCCCCCGCCACAAACATTGCCACGACAACCGTGATGTTGTCTTTCCCACCCGCTGCATTCGCCGCGTCGATAAGAGCGCCGCAAGCGGTGGTCGGATCGGTCGCGGCTTGCAAGATCGCGGCGATCTGATCGCCGGTTTGCATTTCGGTCAAGCCATCGGAACAGAGCAGAACCGCATCGCCGGGCTGCAGATGCAGGCGATGGACGTCGATTCGCACTTTGGCGGATTCGCCGCCGACGGTGCTGGTGATGACGTGCCGCCAGCGATGATGGACGGCCTCTTCCGCTGAAATCGCTCCCTTGCGAACCATCTCCTCGACCAAGGTGTGATCCTGCGTGATGCTGTACAGAATCTGGTCGCGGAACAAGTAGCACCGGCTGTCGCCGACGTGGGCCACATACAGCTCGTCGTTCAAGCTGTAGGCCAGCGTGAGCGTGGTACCCATGCCATGCAGTTCGGGATGATCCGCCGCTTCGTGCCGCACCCGCTCGTGCGCGAGACCCAACGCTTGGCGAAAGTCGGCGAGCAGTTTGTCGTCGTCCTCGCCCTGCTTATGCGCGAACCACTTGAGGGCTTCAAGCACGTACGTTTCGACGGAATCGATGGCCAGTGCGCTCGCTTGTTCACCGGCCGCATGACCGCCCATCCCGTCGGCGACAATGAACAGATGGCTGCAATCGCTGCTTTGCCGCGTCTTGGGTTGCGGCAGACTGGTTCGCATCACCTGCAAGGCTTTGCTCAATTTGGCAACTAAGAACTGATCTTCGTTGTTCGGGCGGACTTGCCCTTTGTCGGACGCCCCCCAACTGCGTACCGCGAGGGACCGTCTTTCATCCGGCACGATGATCGTATCAAGATCAACGGTGCTGATCACTTTCACTTCGGAGTGCATCTCGGGATTGGCCATGGGAAGTTCCTATTCGTGGGGCGTAGGGTTAGTCGTCTTTCGCTCCGCGAAAGGACGTTCTTTCGCGGAGCGAAAGACGACAATCAGCGATCATCGTCATCGTCTTCATCATCGTCGGATCGGTCGGGATGCAGTGGGTCGTCGGGCGAGAAGAAGAAATCGCCGAGGCCCAGCGGCACATTGGCGTCTCCCAACGAGCGGCTCTTACGCTGAGCCAACGCATTCAAATCGAGGGCCTCGTCGCCTAAGCACTTCTCTAACGCCTCACGCCAGGCAGCATCTTTCGAGAGCGGATGCTTGCGATCTTGCGCCAGCCGCTTCATCGCGAACCGCAGCAGGTTGATGCCGTCGCGCGGAGAATAATCAAGCTTCAGTTCATGGGCGCTTTGCAGAAAATCGACGGTCAGCGACAACATCTCCGCCGCGGCGAATGGGAGATGATATTGCAGTATCGCCAGTTCATCCTGCCGCTCGGGAAAGCCGAGGGTGAGCGTGGGCTGCAACCGGCTAAGAATATAGTCGGGAATCTCGAAAGTCGATTCGTCCTGATTCATCGTCACGCAGCAGCGAAAATCCGGATGGGCTGAAATGGTGATGCCGGCCACGATTGATTCAACATATCGCCGCTGATCGAACAGTGGGGCCAGACTCGCCCACGACTTTTCGTTCATCCGGTTCCCTTCGTCGAGAATGCAGACGCCGCCTCGAATCGCCGCCGTGACCAGCGGCGAGGCGTGATAGGCAATCCGGCCACTCTCTGCCAGCACGGGCGTGACCAGCAAGTCCTCGGGGCGCGTATCGGACGTGCATTGATAGATATAAAGTTCCTGCTTCCGTAACTGCGCCCCGGCCATGCCGAGCGCCGTCTTGCCGATGCCGGGCGGACCCACAAGCCGCGGCGTGAGGGGCAGATCGCGCTCATCAACGACGAGCCAGCAGGCCATCAATTGCTGCAGTATCTCACTCTGGCCGATCCACTCGCCACGGGCTTCGTGTGGCTGGCTAAGGTGCAAGTGGATGTTGTCAATGGTCACTTCCCGCAGCATGGGCACTTCCTAAAGGGTTGAGTCGAGTTTGGGAGGGCGAGGCTCCTGCCGAGCC
>JAYTUF010000662.1:0-4758 GCA_043744755.1 Anatilimnocola sp. | reverse complement strand
GTCGTCACGTTATGCAAAATCACCGCGATTTGAAGCGGTTTTTGCCTCACTAGGCAAAATGACTGGCAACTAGGCATCCACAACGGATGGTGGTCGGTAGCGTCAAGTGCATAGCTAGATCAGATGTTATCACTAAATCGTTATCAAGTGCTTACGATATGTCGATAACGTGTTGCCTGGCAAGGGCTTAGAGACGACGGCAGCGCGGCCGAAAAGCGCGTGATAACTGTTATCGCGCACCGGGCGCCGTTGCTGGGTGGTCGGCGCGAGATGGATACCGCGGGGGCTAGTTTTTGTGATAGCCGAGGGATTTGAACACGCTGAGCATTTCTTCAAAGGTGATGAAGCGGCGGCGGTGCATCAGCTTGTAGGAATCGATGGCCAGGGCCAGGTCGCGGGCGTCGGGCGAGAGCTCGTCGTGGCTGTTGCTGAACTGCCGGGGTTCGCGGCCGGGCGAGTTCTCGTCGCTGCTACTTTGCCGGCGGTCGAGAAAGGGCTGGGCGAGGGGTTCGATTGACGTGCCGATCGACATAAGAGATTCCTCAGCCGCCGCGAGACGAGTAGAGATCAGGAAGAGCAAACAACAGGCGCATTACAAGGCCAGTGAACGGTAGGCCACGATTGGCGGTGAGTCAAGATTTCGGCGCTTCAGCGGCGGGGGATTGCGGCGGATTGAAGGTCCGCAAGAGCTTGCGACCCATATAGATGGCATAAGCCTCCTCGACGCCGAGCGACCGGCGCGGTTGGCGAGCGGGATAGAACAGAATGTCCTCAACATCGGCGACGGCAACACCGGCGACGCCCTCGCGAGTGACGGTTGCGAGCAGGGCCTTTTCGCCGAAGAAATAGCCCATTTGCTGTGGTTCAATCTCGGTGAACCCGGCGTCATGCAGGCGGCGTTGCAGGCGGACGACTTCCAGTTTTTCCGTCTGGCTGAGGCGCGAAACTTCATATTGTTTGATGTCTTCATGCTCGGCCTGCCAACCGGCGAAGGCGGCATAAATGTCGTACGGCGGCAAGTCGGCTAAATCGGCGGTGAAGGCATGAGCCAGTGGACCGGCGATGCCGACGTTGCTATACGATCGCTGTTTGCCATCTTCCAGTGAGAGGCGATAGGTGAAGCGAAACAGGAAGCACTCGACGTCACCGCCGAAGCCGGGCCAATTTTGCCGCCGCTGATCGACCAGTTCGCACTGCGTCGGCGGCACCCCGAACTGCGTCGGCTCCGCCAGCCAGACGACCAGTTCCGCTTCAGCGCGGGCCGTTGTTGAGCGGAACTGGGCGGGGATCTTGTCGATGATCTTCAATTCGTTCGCATAGGCGAGAACGCGCAAGCGGGCGACGGGTTCGGCCGCCAATTCAACCAGCGTGTCCTGACCTCGCTGTTCACCGAACCGCGCGAGCGCGGCGGCGGCTTCCGTCCGCACGCGTCTGTGTGCGAGTTCCAACGTTTGATAGAGCTTGCCGATGGCCCGCTGATCGCCAATCAATGCTACGGCATCGCAGAGCGAGACCGCGAGCGAAACGCTGTGCGAAACTCGCCGGCCCAGTTGCTGCGGTGTTTCGGCGAAGTCTTCCGGCCGCTCTTCTAGCTGTGCCAGCGACTGCGTCAGCGAGCCGAGCAACTCAATCAACCGCGTTGCAAGAGCTGTTCCCGGATGTTCCGGCACCAGTCCTTCTCGCTGCATGAAATTGGCAAGGTCAATTACCGCCGCGGCGAGTTGCGGCTTGTCGATGGCCGCGAACAACTTGGGGAAGATGGCCTCGATGGGCAGCGGTCGCTTGAGAAACAGCGGACTTAGGGCGAGGGCCACTTGTTGCTCATCTTCGGGCGGATCCTCTAGTAACAAATCAACTAGTAAATCAAGTTGAGTGACTTCGCCACCCAGCGCGAGCCAGGTGAGGATCGGTGCTTTCACGCTGCTGCGATTCGGAAGCTGCAAATACAACTGCTGCATCACGGACAGCAGTGTCGCGTCGGCCGCCAAACAATCGCGCCCTTCGCCCGACGTCAAAGCTTGTCGCCGCTGTTTGACCAGACTGGCCAATAGACCAGTGAGCAACCGTTCGGTATTGGCCGAAAGGGGCAGCTCCAAATCAACGAGTTGCGCCAAGAAAGCCGGCCATTCATCGCGCGGGGACTCGATCAGCCAATTCACGCGCTTCGCGGCGCGGCTCAGGTCCTGCGACGAGAGATCATTGCCGCGGCGTAGGTCTTCGAGCAGGGCTTGCAGGCGGTCACTGAGGGGCTGGTTCATTCGCGGTTGAATCGTTGGGACCGGTGGTGCGAGGAGCGGGCGGATCTAATTCGACCCCCTCGTAAATCTCAGCGAGGACTAACTCACAATGTATTGCTGGCAGGCGGATCGATGCCTCCAATCCAACTGCATCTTCATACTGCCACTTGTCATTGGCATCGCGCGTAAATTTCTCGACGAGAGCTTCATGCTGGGAAACAATCAAATACTCTTTCAGCGACTTAATGTTTCGATACAGGTTGAACTTGGTCGTCCGGTCATACCGTTCGGTCGAGGGTGAAAGGACTTCGATAAGCAAAGTGGGATTGGTGTTGGCTTCTCGATCAGTTGGGTCGAATTGAGGCTCTCCGCAGACCACGGAGACATCGGGGTAAGTGTGCAATCCTACCGTGGGAATATAGATTCTTTGATCGCTTGATGAAGGCCGACATTCGCGCCCGGCAAGCATCTGCCGCAATTGAAAATGAATGTTGTCTGCGATCCGAGTATGTGCCCGGCTCGCTCCAGCCATCGCGAAGATTTCGCCGCGATAGAACTCGTTCTTGGTCTCAGCCCGCTCTTCGCGGGCAAGGTATTCTTCGACGGTGTACTTTCGCAGGGCTGCGGTGGACATAAGTGAATTCCTGTAATGATTCCACAGATCATTGTACCTCGCCACGGCAATTACATCTTCTCGATCAGTTCCAAACAAATTCGCCGCACATCGTTGGGGTTGGCGTTGGGGTTGCGCTTCTTGGCCTGGCCGAGGAGTGAACCGACGGCCTGCTGCTTGCCCCCTTTCACGTCGGCGACGATCTTCGGATTGGCGGCGATCAGTTCCTTGCAGATCGCTTCGAGCTCGCTGAGATCGACCTTCTGTATGCCCAGCGCCTGCATCGATTCAGGCGCGGTGCGCTGGTGGGCGACCATGTCGTTGAAGACTTCCTTCGCGCGGGTTACTTCGATCTCACCAGCGACCACTAGTTTCACCAATTCTGCTAAGGCTGTGGGCCGGAGGACGAACGACTGGATATCGCCCCCTTGTTCGTTAAGCACCCGCAGCACTTCTTGCGTCACCCAATTCGCTGACTTTTTGCCATCACCGGAAAGTTTCGCGACCTCTTCAAAGTATTCCACAAAGGGGCGGCCTTGAATGACAATCACGTCGCTATCGTAGGCAGTGACGCCATAACTGCCTTCCAGCCGGTGGCGGATGGCAGCCGGTAGTTCACACAGCGAAGCCCGCACCTTTTCAGTCTCTGCCTTGGGCGTGATGACGGGAGCCAGGTCGGGATCGGGGAAATATCGATAATCGGCGGAATCTTCCTTCTCACGCTGCGTGAGCGTCACCCCGGCCGCATCATCCCAGCCGCGGGTTTGCTTGGGATAATCCTTAATGGTTCGGCCGGTCTCTTGCCAGACCTTCAACTGCCGCTGAGCTTCATAGGCCAAGGCCCTTTCGATGAAACGAAAGCTATTGAGGTTCTTAATCTCAACGATAGGTGTTGCGACCTTGCCAGTGGGAGTGTGAATGTGAATGTTCACGTTGGCATCAACCCGCAAGGACCCTTCCTGCATGTTGCAGTCGGACACAGCCAGATAGGTGAGCAATTGTTTGAGTTCCGTAAGATACGCGCGGGCCTCTTTGGTGCTGCGCATGTCCGGCTGGCTAACAATCTCCAGAAGCGGCGTACCTGTGCGATTGAGGTCAATCCGCGTATCGCTTTTGCCATGCGCTTCGTCATGCAAGCTCTTGCCGGCGTCATCTTCCAAGTGGGCACGAATAATGCCGATGCGTTTTGGTTCAAACTCACCCTTCGGATCATGGATATCGAGCCAGCCATTTTGCGACATGGGTAAATCGAATTGACTGATCTGATAACCCTTAGGCAAATCAGGATAGTAATAATTCTTGCGATCCCATTTGGTAAACTCGGGAATCTCACAATTCAGCGCGATGGCCGTCCGCAGCGAAAGCTGAAAGGCCTCGCGGTTCATCACCGGCAAACTGCCTGGCATCCCAATACAAACGGGGCAGGTCTGCGTATTCGGCGACGCGCCAAATTGCGTGCTGCAGCGGCAAAACAGCTTGGTTTGCGTTTGCAACTGCACATGCGTCTCAAGGCCAATGATCAGGTCGTACATGGGTTCGGACATATCAGTTCGCTTGTTAGTCGAAGTCTCGCAATGCACTAATTAGGAATTGAGTCTGCTACTCACAGCGGCGCGCGTCGATTGTGCCAATCCGTCGTTTGTTGATACGCATGCGCCGCCTGCAACAAGCCCGCTTCGTCAAAGGGCCGCCCCTGCAATTGCAAACCGATCGGCAAGCCGCTGGCGGTGAAGCCGCAAGGGATGCTCATGCCAGGGACGCCCGCGAGGTTGGTTGTTACCGTGTACAGGTCTTCCAAGTACATCGCGAGCGGATCGTCGGTCTTTTCGCCCAGCTTGAAGGCGGGCGATGGCGTCGTGGGACCGATGATGAAATCGACATCCTTAAACGCCGCATCATAATCGCCGC
>JAYTUF010000661.1:0-4760 GCA_043744755.1 Anatilimnocola sp. | reverse complement strand
ATTCGACGAGCTTCTCGTTGCTCAACTTCCCAATATCACCGATAAAGGGTTTCGGCTTGCCATACGAGATCTTATAAATCCGCCCCGTCTCCCGGCGGGTGTTCTTCACGCTGTGGCATTCGCCCGTATCGGACCAATCGCTAGCGAACACGGAACCATCGGGGCCATAGCGAAGTGTCACGCCCATGTACCACGGATCCTTCGACCGCATCAGATCCTTGCCATGCGCGGCGATATAGCCCGAACCGGATCGTTTAAGAATATCGTTGTTGATCCGCCGGCCGTGGATGTTGTTGGTGAACAGTGTGTTGCGATATTTCTCCGGCCAGTTGTCGCCGAGATAAACCATCGTCCCGCAGTGCGCATGACCGCCGCCCGCATCGTCCTCGGCTGGCGAACCCAGGCCCTCGCGGATGTTTCGATTCCCCGCGCCGACGAAATGGAGATGGTCGGCGATGGTGTCAATCCGTTGATAAGCATATTGGCTCGACTCGCGATTCCGCCAAGGTTCGTAATGCGCGCCGTAGATCACATGAAACAAATGCGGATTGACGCAGTTGCAAATAAAAGCTTCGCCGTGATCGTTCCAATCGATGCCCCAGGGGTTGGTAGTGCCATCGGCATACGGCTCCCACACATGCCGAGTAGGATGATAACGATAAACGCCGCCATCGAACTGCACTCGCTCTTTCTTCGGCGTGCCCGGTTTGCCGAGCAGCGACCAGTTCGTCCGCCCATGCGTGCCATACAGCCAACCATCGGGTCCCCACGAAAAGCCGTTGGCCAGGTTGTGCGAATTGGCGTGATTGCCAAAGCCATCAAGCAGCACCTGCGGCTCCGCATCGGGCACGTCATCGCCGTCGCGGTCGGGAATGAAGAGCAGATTCGGCGGGGACATGACCCAGGCTCCGCCGAAACCAACTTCAATCCCGGTCACGTAATTCAATTTGTCATAAAACACGGTCCGCTTATCGTGCTGGCCATCGCCATCGCTGTCTTCCAGAATGATGATCCGGTCGCCCGGCTTCGTGCCGTGATTGGGATAATTATAGGCCTCGGCTACCCACAGCCGGCCTCGATCATCGATGCAAAAACCAATCGGCTGCTGCACCGCCGGTTCCCCCGCGAACAGCGTGACTTGAAAACCATCAGGCACGACCATCGTCCGCGCCGCCTCCGCTGGCGGGAGGGGCTGATCAACGACGTCCTCGGTCGGTGATTTTGTTTGCGTGAGAGCAGGATTATTCAGTAGGACGAAAGGCAGCAACGCCGCGGCTGTAATTAAGACGAAAAACCGCAGCATTCCTTGGCGGTAAGAATTTTCGAACATTTCAACAAACTCGCGAACGGACTGTTTTTCGGACGGATGAACACCCTTGCATAATCGCCGACACAATCCGGCTTCGCAAGGCACAATCCTTGCACTGTTTGACGGGCAGCTCACCAAACAAAGCCATTCCAAAGAAAGTCCTGCTCCCATGACCACCATGCTGAATGAAATCACCGCCGAAACCGACATCGACAAGCTCGCCGAATTGATCTCGGATATTCGCGTGGCCATGCTCACGACGTTTCCCAAGAATGGCAAGCCACACGCCCGGCCCATGTACACCCAGGCCATCGACGCGAAAAGATTTCGACGGCACGCTCTGGTTCATGACCGACGCCGACTCACTGAAGATCGCCGAGTTGGCGAACAACCCCGACGTCCTCATCACCTATGCCGCGCCCAGCAAGAACCGGTACGTCGTCGTCAGCGGCACTGCCCGCAGCGAACATAGCCCTGAGAAAGCTCGCGAACTCTGGAACATCCACGCCAAAGCCTGGTATCCCCCAGGCCCCGATGATCCAGGCCTCTACTTGCTCCGCGTCCACGTCACGTCCGCGGAATACTGGGATGGGCCTTCCAACACGTCGTACCTGCTCAACCTGGCTGTCACTCTGGTCACCGGCAAACACATCCAGGCGGAAGGGGAACACGGCAACATCCGGGCGTGAGCGATTTTGACTGACTCTGCGTGGCCTGATAAACTACAGGCATGATTCAGCTCAACTTATCCGCGGAAAAGCAAGCTGCGTTGGAAAAACGAGCCGCGGCTGCGGGAATGGATGTGACGTCGTTTGTCTGGACGGCGATTGAAGATCAAGTAATGGAGCGAGACGCCCCAACATTGGCGGATGCACCGTACGAAGAGTGGAAGCGAGAGTACGACGCCTTCAAGGCCACGCTGAAACCTCGTAATCCAAACTTCGACGATAGTCGCGAGAGCATTTACGACTGATGCAAATTCTTGCGGATACGAATATACTTTTGCGCCTCGTGGAACCCACACACCCGCACTACAACGTCTGCGACCGGGCAACCGAGATTCTGCGCAGTACTGCCCACGAACTTGTCATCGTGCCTCAAAACATGTTCGAGTTCTGGGTTGTTGCGACGCGCCCCGTTAACCTGAACGGTATCGGAATGAGTCCTGCGGACGCAGACGATGCTCTGCGATTCCTGCGTCGCATCTTTCGTTTGCTCCGTGACGAGCGAACCATCGTGGATTTTTGGAGAAAACTCGTTGTCATTCATGAGGTTAGAGGCAAGCCAGCGCACGACGCCAGGCTCGCGGCAGCCATGCAACGCCATTCCATCTCGCATTTGCTAACCTTTAACGCTGCGGATTTTCGGCGATTTCCTTTTCTCGCAACACTTTCACCGACGGATGTTGCTGACGGGACTATTCGAATCTGATGCGGGCTTCTTCCCTCCTTGGATTCGCCATCTGAATGCGGATAATACAATCCCTACGTCGCAAATCAGAAATCTTGGAGCATGTATATGAAAAGCCTCGTATTCACACTCGCCTTCCTCACCCTCACCGCCAACTTCGCGTCCGCCGCCGAGCCGCAGCTCGCGCACATGGTGTTCTTCACCCTGGCTAGCGATACGCCCGAGGATCAGCAGAAGTTGATCGCCGGGTGCGAGAAGCATCTCTCGGGACATGATGGCGTCGTCTATTTTTCCGTCGGTGCGCTCGCCAAGGACCTGAAGCGGGACGTGAACGATCAGGGCTTTCAGGTCGCTTTGCATCTCGTCTTCGAAAACAAAACCGCCTACGAAAAGTATGCTCCGCACCCGCGGCACGATAAGTTCATTGCCGAGAACAAATCCCTCTGGAGCAAAGTCCGCGTGTTCGATTCTTATGTGACGGCCAAGAAGTAAATAACCGCCTCGCAACGACCCAACACATCCCCTCGAAGACACTCACGTATCGCGGTAGAATGCGTTGCTCCATTGGCATCGCAACTTACCAATCTCTCTTCGCAGGAAACGCATCATGTCCCGTCCCGCTGCAGTGACGTTCAAAGGCGCCCCCATGACTCTCGCCGGCGAGGCAATCAAGGTGGGTCAGGCCGCGCCCGATTTCACCATTCATTATTTTGAAGGGGGCCTAAAGCCCATCACGCTTGCCGATCTCAAGGGCAAAGCCACGATCCTGAGCGTGATTCCGTCGCTCGATACGGGCGTCTGCAAAATCCAGACGAAAAAATTCAACGAAGAACTGTCCGCCCTGGCTGGCCAGGTTAATGCCGTGGCCGTCAGCCTCGATCTCCCCTTCGCGATGAACCGCTTTTGCGGAGCGGAAGAGATTAAGAACCTGCGCGTCGGCAGCGACTACCAGAACCGCAACTTCGGCCAGGCCTTCGGCGTGCTGATTGAAGAGCTGAAGCTGCTCGCCCGCAGCGTGTTCGTGATCGACAAAGCAGGCAAAATCGCCTACGCCGAAGTTGTGCCGGAAGTGACCAGCGAACCAAATTACGCGGCAGCGCTGGCGGCGCTGAAGCAAGTGGCATAAGCATTCAGTTCTAAGCAATTCGGCTCGTCAGACCACCATCAATCACCACGGTTTCGCCGGTGATGTAATCATTCGTGATGAGCATGAGCGCGACGTCGGCCACTTGCTCCACCGTCCCTTCTCGGTGGAGGGGGATGCGGTGTTTGAGGTTGAGTTCTTTACGCTCGGCGGACATATCGGCGTGGAAGCGGGTGCGGATGACGCCGGGGGCAACGACGTTGACGCGGATGTTGTCGTCGGCCAGGTCGCGGGCGAGCGAGCGGGCCAGCTGCGGGAGGGCGCCCTTGGCTGTCGCATAGGCAATCGCGCCCGGCACGCCGCGGACGCCGGCCGAGGACGAAATCATCAGGATCGCCCCTTCGCCACCCTTTCTTAAGAACGGCAAGGCAGCCCGCGTGAGGTAGTAGTTGGCGTTCACGTGCAGGTCCATCGTGTGTTGCCACAACTCGGGCGAGACATCCTCGATCTTGCCCGCCGCAGGCCCACCCGCGTTGTGCACCAGCACATCGAGCCGGCCGAAGTGTGCCGCCGTCTGTTCGACCACGCGGGTACATTCTGCGGCAATGGCCATGTCGCCTTGAATCAGCAGGCACTTCCGGCCCGCTTGTTCGATTTGGCTCTTGACTTCATCCGCGTCCTTGCCGAGGTTGCGCGCGACAATGGAAACATCCGCGCCACGGCGGGCGAGTTCGATGGCGATGGCAGCGCCAATGCCGAGGGTGCCGCCGGTGACGAGGGCGGTCTTTCCAGTGAGGTTCATGCGGAATCCAAATCTCAAATCTTAAACTACATATCTTCATCCGGAGCCACCTGCATCCGCCGTTCAATCACATCGGGCGAGAGGCGGATGATTTCGCTCTCGGCGGCGAGGTCGGCGAGTAGGGACTTGGGGTCGCCATCGGGCTGGTTCTGCAG
>JAYTUF010000660.1:0-4764 GCA_043744755.1 Anatilimnocola sp. | reverse complement strand
CGATTCAATGCGTGGCCCGCTGATCTTCTTTCCCCTGCGCAGTTCCACCGTGATGATTGACTCGGCGGGCATCTCCAAGCCGCTGGCCGAGAGTTCGCCGTGCCCCATCGCGGCGTGAGCGTCGCCCAGGTAGAGAAAGCCGCCGGGCACAAACACCGGCAGATAGAGGGTGTTGCCGGGGCAGACCTCGATGATGTCCATGTTGCCGCCATGCACGCCAGCGGGGATGGTGGTCGGCACGCCCCAGTCCGGCGAGGTGCCGATGCAGCCGAGCATGGGCGCGTAAGGAATCGCAATGGCATCGCTCCAGTGAATCAGACCGTCCATGATCGGGCAGACGTGCGTGCCGTGCGGACAATCGGTGCCGAGCCATTCGGCCAGTTGCCGCGGGTCGCTGGTTCGCGTCGAGCATTGCCCGATCAGCGGTTTGATTTCGCGAATGTGTACCGCGAGGGAATCACCCGGTTCAGCCCCTTCAATCCAGATCGGCCCCGTTTGCGGGTTCCCTTGCGGCAGCTTCGTTTTATCCCGCCGATCTTGGTCGGTCCGAATCTGCCCGCTGAAGGCGTCCTCGCTTTCAACGGCAATGGTCTCGCCGGACTGAATCCGCAGCCGCGGCTCGTTGTGCCGGCTGTATTCATAGTAGAGAGGACCGATGGGCAGGCGTTGCATGAGTTTTACTTTTCGGGTGAAAGTGGTGTCTTGCCGTCGAGATAACGCCAGCCTTTGAGGTAGGCGAGCAGGTCGGCCATCGCTTCCGGCGGGATGTTCTTTTCCAGGCCATCGGGCATCAGCGAGACCCCGCTGGCTTTGAGTTGCTCAACGTCGTCGCGGGCCACGGTCAGCACCTTGCCGCCCGGCTGCTTGAGCGTGAGCGACGTGCTGGTCTCCAGCGTCAGCAGGCCCGTCGTCGTGGTGCCGTCCTTCAGCAGCACCTGGTAGCCAATGTAATTGCTATCGATGGCGCGATTGGGCTGAATGATATCCGCGAGCAACTGCGCCGCCGTCTTCGTGCGAGTGTCGCTAATATCCGGCGCGACGTTCACGCCGATATCGCCGACCTTATGACAGTTGCTGCAGTTCTTTTCAAAAATCATTGCTCCGCGTTTCGCGTCAGACGTTAGCTTTAGTACGGACTGATATTCTTCCAGCGCCTGCTGCCGATTCGCGGGGTTGAGCGAAGCAAACAGTTCCTCCGCCAGCTTCTTAATCGCCGCGTCTTTGCTCTCCAGCAACGTCTTCCGCCGCAGCGGATCAATCTCAGCGGGTTGAATCACCCCGGCTTTGACTTGTTCGAGTAAGAGGGCCGGGCCATCATTGCGGCGGAAGCTGTTTTCGATGAGGGCACGCTTGATGGGGAGGGGTTGAGATTCGTAGGCGTTCAATAGGTCCTTCCAATTGGCAGTTGATTCGTCGCCACGTAGCGCGAGAGACGCAACTAGCGCCATCTGAATTTCACCGGGATATTCGGAGCTAGTGCGAATTAGTGTCGTCAGATTTCTAGTTGTTTGCGGAAGAAAACCGAGTAGTCGCGCCGCACTTAGTCGCGCCGCTTCCGGTCGCAGTTTCTCCTGCAATAGTTCGAAGCTCAATCGCGAATACGACGTAGTCAAATCGCTCCATTGGTATCGTTGCAGTTCGCGCAAGACATCTTCTAATTTTTTGCCGCGTTGCTGCAGGCCACGGGCTAACTCGTCGACCAGCGTGATGAGCTTTTCATCGCGGAATTCGCCGCTATATTTCAGCACTAGCATTGCCTCCCGATCCGTTCCCAGGCTGCCAATGACTCGCGCCAGTTCCGTACGAAAGCCAGGTCTTTCGGCGCCCACGTCGGCAGCCTGGAACAGCTGAAGAAGTTGCTCGTGATGTCGAAGTATCAGTGCCGCGTACAACCAGCGGTTATAAACGTCTCCGAAATCAATGGGTAGAATTCGACGGTCAACCACGTCCTCCAGTAGATCTCGTTGTCGTGAGAGATCCAGCAATAACGATTGATACCGCAGTTCGGGCTGCTTTGGCGCAAAGGGAACGAAGACGTCGCGTGGTTCCAACTTCCCATTGCGAAGCAGTTCTTCGGCCACAATCATCGCCTGCCGCCGAACCTGCGGATGGTCGCTGCCAAAATACCGGCCAAACACTTTCGAATCCATTTGGCCGGCAGCGTTTAGCAACCAAAGTGCGCTCACTTGACGATGCGGATCATCGCTAAGGTGCGATTTGAGTTGTGAAAAGGCAAGTGGCTCCCGGCTCTCCAGCAGCAATCGCTGGACAGTTTCGCGCTGCCAGGCATTCGCATTCTCCAATTCGTTAACGAGTTGCTCGTAATCAAGTTCGCTCAGGCGAACTATCCATCGGTCGCGTCTTTCACGTTTCAGGCGGAACTCAGCGTCCTTGAGTGGTTCATGCCGCACGCGCTCCGCAGGTGGCTTGACTTCATCCCGCAACTGATGCGCCACCCGCCAAATCCTCCCTCGATCATCCCCCAACCTCATATCCGGCCGCTTCTTCAGTTCATCCGGAACAAAGTCGGGGTGCTCGATGACGCAGCGGTACATATCGACGATGTAGAGGCAGCCGTCGGGGCCCAGTTCGATGCTGACGGGGCGGAACCATTCGTCGGTGCTGGCGAGGAATTCTTTGCCATCGTAGGCGGGCTTGCTGGTGAACGAGGGACCGTCGGGCTGCATGACTTCGCGATGCACGAAGTTGCCGGTGGGGTCGCAGGTGAAGACGCTGTTCGTGCCGAGAACATCACGCAGCGTATCGCCGCGATAGACATGCACGCCGCAGGCCGCGGTGAACGTGCCGGCGTGCAGGTTCGACGTCGTCCAGGCCCGGCTGATCGGATAGACCTTCGATTGCTCCCCGAAGGCGGCCACGTCTTGCGTCACGGCGGCGATCGGAATTTTGGGCGCGAGCTTCAGGTAGCGATCTTCCAGCACGACATGAATCACCGGGTTGCGGTTGGTGCAGGTGAAGCGATTGCCCCAGTCGTCGAAGCACATGCCGAACTGGCCGTTGCCGGAAACCGATTCCGCCTTGCCGGTGAGCGGATCGAACCGAAAATCCCGTCCTTGCAGACTGATCGGTTTTTCATCCGGCAGCCGCTTGTTGACGACCATGCCCCCTCTGAGGCCATTGGCCACGTACACATGGTTATCGAGGGCCAGCCGCGGATGATTCGCGCGCAGCTGCGAGTTCTGCTCCGCAAAGCCGGTGTACCAGGTTTCATCGACATCCATCTTGCCATCGCCGTCGGTATCCTTCATCCACGCGACTCGGCCGGCCAGCGTGACAATCACACCGCCGCGCCAGGGTTGCAAACCGGTGACG
This sequence comes from Anatilimnocola sp., assembly GCA_043744755.1. Lineage (GTDB taxonomy): Bacteria > Planctomycetota > Planctomycetia > Pirellulales > Pirellulaceae > Anatilimnocola. Next base: position 1,431 of record JAYTUF010000660.1, on the reverse strand, counting down.
AAGGACAGCTTGTCGGCAAACGTCGTCGCCGTTTCAAACCGCCCATCGGCATCACGATCTTCGAGAATCTTGATTCGCGACAGCGGCGCTTCACCCGCGGGGGGACCGAGCGGATAATCGCGCATCTCCGCCACCCACATCCGGCCCCGTTCATCGAAGCGAATCGCGACTGGATCGATCACGTCCGGTTCTGCAGCCGCGAGTTCGATTTTGAGATCGGGTTCGGCGAGGACGAACTTGGCAAGTGCTTCGGCGGGGGAGAGAGGTTGAGAGATTGCGGGTGGTTTTGGTTCTTGAGCATCTACGTGACACGCAAGCACAAACGCAATCAATCCAAGTTGCCAGCAATGACGGCAGGTTCGCATCGACATTCTCCCAACGTTGTCGCGTTGATTCGTGGTTCGATCGCTCACAGCAAATTCTGTCGCCCTTGCCAGGGCTTGTGTTGCCTGCGTTGCGTTTCCCAGGGCTGTCGCCCTGGGCTATTCTCTGTCGCCGCTCCGCGGCTGGAAACCATGCCAAACGGGATTCATCTCAATTCGCCTTAGCCCGCAGGGCGGCAGATAGTAGCCCACGGCGACAGCCGTGGGATAGCGGACCATTCGATTGGATAGCCCTGGTAAGGGCGACAGAATTCTTATTGCCAAACTTACTATCCTGAAATACTCGCCGAACTCAGTCGGACGTTTCAATTCTCAGCCATTCCGAACGAACATCGTTTGGAGTATCATACAGTGAAGTCCCGCCTCAATCCTCTCCCGCATCGAACGGTCCTGTCCCCATGCCCGTGCCTCAGGTGGTGATCGTTGGTCGGCCGAATGTTGGCAAGAGCAGCTTGCTGAACTGGCTCGCCGGCCGCCGCATTTCGATCGTCGATGACGTGGCGGGCGTGACGCGCGACCGGATCGTCTATTTGATGGAAGCCGGGGGCCGGTTCTTCGAGCTGGTCGACACCGGCGGCATCGGCATTGAGGATTGCGACAACCTGACCAAGGAAATCGAAGCCCAGATCGAAGCCGGCCTGGAATCGGCCGACGTGGTGCTGTTCGTCGTCGATACCCGCACGGGCCTGTTGCCTCTTGATGAAGAGGTGGCTCGCCGGCTGCGGTATATCAACAAGCCGATCATTCTCGTCGCCAACAAGGCCGACGCCGACACGCTCGATTCGCAGGCCGATGAGTTCTACAAGCTGGGCCGCGGCAAAATGATCAAGGTCAGTTGCCAGCAAAATCGTCATCAGGACGAACTGCTGAAGATGATCATTGAGCGCCTGCCGCCGCAAACATCGGCCGAAGACGACATTGAAGAGCCGGTGATGAAGGTGGCCATCGTGGGCCGCCGCAACACGGGCAAGAGTACGTTCGTGAACACGCTGGCCCGCGCCGAGCGGTGCATCGTCAGCGAAGTTCCGGGCACGACGCGGGACAGCGT
>JAYTUF010000659.1:0-18712 GCA_043744755.1 Anatilimnocola sp. | reverse complement strand
TCACCGAAATCGGCACGCTCGATCTGTGGTGCGCGGAAGTCGGTTTGTTGCCGGGAGTACCCGGTTTGTTGCCGGGAATACCCGGTGGCGAGCGCAGTTGGCGGCTGCAGTTCGATGTCCGCTCCACCACGCAGACCGATCTTACCGCGCACGAATCGGCGGCTGAGTTCGAAGGTTTTATTGATGAGCAAGCCTGGCGAGCTTGCGAGCAAGTCTTGCAAAATGTCTTCGGACCTGGAGGCAATGAGAAGCCCGATGGCCTGCTGAAAGGACTGATCGCCGCGCTCGAACTCGAACGCGCCGATTGGCCGACGTCTTTGCTGCGCCGCATTTGGGAAGCACTCATCGAGCTCGAAGCGGGCCGCAAGAAATCGCCCGTCCATGAAGCCCGCTGGCTGAACTTGCTCGGCTATGCCCTCCGCCCCGGTTATGGCCTGGCCGTTGATGATTGGCGAGTCGCGGAAACCTGGCGCACCGTGCAAGGCAAGCTCGCGCACGCCGCGGCCAGCAGCAGGACTGAATCGCTCATCCTCTGGCGACGTATTGCGGGTGGCTTCTCCGCCGGACAACAACGGGCCATTGCCGAACCGCTGCTCGCTTTGGTCCGCCAACTTCACAAGCAAAGCACCAGCGGCGGCAAACAAACGGGCGCGCTCAGTTCGCACGACGCCCTCGAAGCCCTCCGCCTGCTCGGTTCGCTCGAACTTCTTCCCGGCACGGTGAAACTCGAACTCGGTCAACTGCTCATTGAGTTGCTGCCGAAGAAAAAGCTCGAAGCGATCCGCCCCGCCCTGCAATGGACCCTCGGCCGACTCGGCGCTCGGCAACCCTTGTATGGTCCCCTCAACACGGTCCTCGCCGCTGAAGTCGCCGCCGCCTGGCTTGAAGCGCTGTTCAAAGTCGAACCGGCCGATGCGCAGACGATCTTCGCCGTCGTGCAACTCGCCCGCAAAACGAGTGACCGCTATCGAGACCTTTCCCAGCGCACGCGCGACGAAACGCTGCACTGGCTGCAGCAACAACAGGCCGCCGAGCACACGCTCAAGCTCGTCCGCGACGGCGGCGAATTGGACGCCGAAGACCAAACTCGGGCCTTCGGCGAAAGCTTGCCGAAGGGACTGCGACTTTCCTGAGATGGGAAGCCAGGAGGCCGAAGTCGAGCGCATCGGCCGCACCAGGAAGAAGTGGCCAACCGCTCATGCCAGCTTCGCATTGTCCGCTTTCCCCGCTCGCGATATAATCGCGGCACAAGTTGTGCAAATTGCCTCGTTTACGAAGCTGGCCCGGTTGGTCAACTTTCGGCGAGGCGCTCCGGGAGAAGGATTTCCGCGGTATGCGTGTGGGCATTGGTCACGATACGCATCGATTGGGTCAGGGTGGGCCGCTCCGGCTCGGGGGCATTTCGATTCCCCACGACTACCACTTGATCGGCCATAGCGATGCCGATGTGCTGTTGCACGCCATCACCGATGCGATTCTGGGCGCGGCCGCTCTCGGTGATATTGGTGAACTGTTTCCCGACTCGGCTGCTGAAAACAAAGGCCGAGATTCGGCGGAGATGCTCCGTCTGGCTTATGAGTGCGTGAAGCAAGCCGGCTACCGGATTGGCAATCTCGATTGCATTGTCTTCGCCCAGCGACCGAAGCTGTTGACTCATAAGGGGGCAATCAGACAACGGCTGAGCGAGATTTTGGTAATACCTTTGGAAATGATCGGTATCAAGGCGAAAACGGGCGAGAGCGTCGGTGTGATTGGGCGAGAGGAAGCGATTAGCGCGGAGTGTATTGTGCTCCTCGTGGTCAATGCTCCCAACCTCGGCACTAACGATGCAATTGCCGGGGAGAGTCGATAGCGCATCACCCCCTCACCCCAACCCTCTCCCCGGAGTACCGAGGAGAGGGAGTAAGTTTAATAATCTGCAATCTCAAATCTGAAATCTGAAATTCAATCCTATGACCATTCGCGTTTACAACACGCTGTCGAAGAACAAAGAAGTCTTTGAAACCGTGCAGCCCGGTAAGGTCGGCATCTACTTGTGCGGGCCGACTGTCTACAAAGAGAGTCACATCGGCCATATGGTGGGTCCAGTGATTTTTGACACGATTAAGCGGTATCTGACTTATAACAATTACGAAGTGACCTGGGTCGTCAATATCACCGATGTGGATGACAAACTGATTCAGCAGCAGCACGAGCGGGGCCTGCCGATGGCCCAGATCGCGGATGAGATGGTGATCGACTATCTCAACAATCTCGCGGGCCTGGGCGTCGATCAGATTGATGTGATGCCCAAGGCGACCGAGCACATGCAAGGGATCATCGACTTCAATCAAGCATTGATTAAGAAGGGCCACGCCTATGTCTCCGGCGGCGATGTGTTGTTTGATGTCGCGAAGGATCCCGCGTATGGCAAGCTGAGCAACCGCTCGCCCGAAGATCAGCAGGGTGAAGGGGGCGGCCATGCGTCGAAGAAGAAGAACCCGGGAGATTTTGCGTTATGGAAGTCCGCCAAGCCGGGCGAACCGGCCTGGGACAGTCCCTGGGGCCAGGGTCGCCCCGGCTGGCATATTGAATGCTCGGCCATGTGCAAGGCGATTCTGGGCGAGACTTTTGATATTCACGGTGGCGGCCTCGACTTGATGTTTCCGCATCATGAGAACGAACTGGCTCAAAGCCAATGCTGCCACGGCCAGCCGATGGTCAAATATTGGATGCACAACGGCCTGCTGCGGAAAGCTGCCTCAGCGGGGAAGATCGGCGGCAAGAGCGATCGCGAAGCGGTGGCCACGGAAGCGGACAGCGGCAAAGTAAGTCGCTCCAAAGGTGCCGGCGGCCTCGCGGACGACATCGCGCGGCTCGGCGGCGAGCGGATTCGCTTCTTCCTGCTCAGCACGCACTATCGCAGCACCGTGATGTTCGGCGAAGAAGGTCTCGCCGAAACCGCCAAGTCGCTGGATGGTTTCTATCGTTTTTTTGAACGGTTCCAGAAAATCACTCGCCAGCGATACTTCAATCTGCCTTATCCCACGACGCGCAAGGAAGGTGATGCAGCGGCGGCGAACGAACCTCTGCTGAAGACTTTGCGAGAACAACGCAAGAACTTCCTCGACAAGATGGACGACGATTTCAACACCGGCGGCGCGATTGCCGAGCTGTTCGATATGCTCCGCGAGTTGAATAAGTTTGCCGACCAGAAAAACCTGGAACGATTCGCCGATCCGAAAATCGAAGACCTGAAGCCGCTGTTTGCCGATGCCGATGTGCAGACATTGGTGCAGGGCGCGAAGGTCCTGCGCGAGTTGACTGCGATACTCGGCATCTTCAAGACCGTGCAGCCGAAGCGTGGAGGTGGCGGCGAAGGCGTGGTCGATAAGCTCATGCCGCTGCTGATTGAGCTGCGGGCGAATGCTCGCACGAACAAGGATTTTGCCACCGGCGATCTGATTCGCAACCGGCTCACCGAAGTCGGGATCACGCTGGAAGACAAGAAGGGCGGTCCGACCGAGTGGCGCATCGGCGGCGGCTCATGAGCAATGCGACTCCGCTGCGGATTGTGGGCATCGACCCCGGCCTGAATATCACGGGCTATGCCGTGATTGAAAGTGCTGGCCGCGACGTAAAACTCATCGAAGCGGGCGTTGTTCGCGGCAAATCGAAGGGGCAACTCGCCGCCCGGCTGCAAGAGATTTTCGAAGGAGTGCGCGACGTGATCGCCGAGCTCCAGCCCACGGTGATGGCCCTCGAGCAACTCTATTCCCACTACGAGCGCCCGCAAACCGCCATCCTGATGGGCCATGCCCGCGGCGTGATCTGCCTCGCCGCACAGCTCGCGGGCATTGAAGTGCAAAGCTACGCAGCGACCAAAGTTAAAAAACTCCTCACCGGCAACGGCCGAGCGCCCAAATCGCAAGTCCAGCAGGCAGTCATTCAGCCCTTTCATCTCCTCAAGCCGCCGGAACCGCCCGACGTCGCCGATGCAATGGCCATCGCGCTTTGTCATCACTTTCATCGGCGCGAGACGGCGTTGCCAACCTCCTGACTCCTGATCCCCGACTCTCGCCCCCGAGGCCTCCCTTGATCACCCGCATCACTGGCAAATTGCTGAAGATTCAAGACGACTCCGCGCTCTTGCAAATCGATCCCTTCGAGTACCAGGTCTTCATCGGGGAATCGACGCGTCGCAGCTTGGGGCAACTCGTCGGGCAAGTGGTTTCACTGCAAACGATCTACACCATCGACGGCGATCCGTCGCGGGGCAAAGTCACGCCGCGGCTCACCGGCTTTATGTCTGACGTTGAGCGCGAGTTCTTCGAAATGTTCTGCTCCGTCGATGGCGTCGGCGGCAAGAAGGCCCTCCGCTCGATGGTCCGCCCCGTGCAAGACATCGCGGTGATGATCGAAGAGCAAGATGCGAAAGGCCTGGCTTCGCTCCCCGGCATCGGCGTCGCGCTAGGCGAGCGGATCATCGCCAAGCTGCGGCGTAAAATGTCGAAGTTCGCCCTGCTCATCGCCAAAGACGAGACCTATGCCGCCGAAGTGAAGCGCGACGTCGTCGCCGAATCGTTCGAAGCCCTCCGCGCCCTGGGCCATTCCGAACAAGACGCCCGCAAGACCCTCGACGCCATCTTCAAAACCAAACGCAAATTCGCCGACGTGGAAGCCGTGCTGCTGGCGGTTTATGAACAGACGCATGGGAAGAAGGATGATGCGTAGCGAATCGCTGTCGTTGGAATGGAGTAGAATTGACTGAACAGTCGACCAATTTACGCGTGTTCCTGCCGCGATGGCTGGGAAATCGTTACAGGGGCAAATGCAAATGCGTTTCATTTTGTCGCTGACCATGGTCATCAGTAGTCTGGCGGCAATTGCTGAAGCTCAGCAACCTGACTTGAGCAAGCTTTCCGATGCCGATTTGGTTGCCCGTCTGGCTTCGAAGAATGTGAAGCCACCAGAATTGGGTTTCAGCAAGTCTACGCCCGATCCTCCCCCCGGTTATTCACGGCGGAAGCAGGACGACGTGTATGCGGCTGTCCAGGAATTGCAACGTCGCGACGAACGCTGCCTTGATGAACTGATTGGGGCACTCGGCGATCAGCGGTATTGCGCTTCGGAGGATTACTATGGTGAAGGCTTCCTCAGGGTCCACGTCGGGCAAATGTGTTACAACGTTCTGCAAGATAAGCTGGAGCCGAAAATCGGGATTAACTATGACCCGGCGCTGCCGAGCTATTTTCGGTCAGTCGTGCGGAAGAAGGGGAGTGATGCCCAGCAGTGGCTCCAACAGCGCCGGGGAAAAAACTTGGCCGACCTGCAGAAGGAAGCCTGCGAGTGGTTCCTGGACCAGCCGCAACCTCACGATGTAGAAACAGATTCATGGGACAAAGTTCATGCTGCCGTGCGTGTTCGGCTCGAACAAGTAAAGTCGACAGGGAAGCCCTACGAACCGAAGCCCTACAAACCAAGGGAACGGTGGTAACGCGAAGCCACTGCACCTGTCGCACGGATAAACGCATGCGAAGAAGGAAGGCGGAGAATGTCGTTTCTAACTGAATGCTTGCTTTAAGTACCGCGGGCGACGAAAATGACCTTTGAAGCTTGTGAACCCTTTTCGAGATCGAAGTATGTCGAGCGTTACGGACTCGTCGCAACTAAGAGAGCAATGGCTTTCTAGCCTGGACGAACTCATCGTTACGGTAAAGGCGTGGTGTGAACCGGACGGTTGGGTTACGCGGAAAATTGATAAGACGATGCGTGACTCACAGTTGGGAAAACATAGCGCTCCTGCCTTGTTGATGCAGCGTGATACGACGCGGGTGTTACTGGATCCCGTGGGGCACTCGGCGCCGGAAGCGGAGGGAGTTGTCGATTTGTACTTGTTGCCCGCTTACGACGACATTGCCCGACTCGTCTCTAGGAACAAGCAGTGGAGCATTTTTTATCTCTTTCGTAGTCGGGCAGGAAATTCGCCGCGTCTCAAAGGGATAGAAGAAGAGTTCCTGCCTCTGACACGTGAGACTTTACGGGCAATTCTTGAGGACATGATCAAGAATGCCGACGAAACGATTTGATTGGCACGGGCGAATCAAGGAAGTCGAGTTGCAGCATAACGCCACTCGTTTCGTCTTGGATTACTCGTTGAGCGAAGTTGTGCCCGGTAGACTGTCGCTCCCTCTCGGAATGCGTGTTCGCCACTTGCGGGATGCCTGCGAAGCGATTGAGGGAACTTACATCGTCCGGTTATTTGCCGAGTTTGAAACCTGCCTGCGATCGTATTGGGTTGCCGAGCGCGGAACCGATCCTCCTTCGAGGACGCGGGATCTGGTTGACAGCATTCGAGCCAAACGCAATGTTCCTCAAGATCAAGCGGATCATGTCCACGAGGTTCGTGAGTATCGTAATGCACTGGTTCACGAGCGCGATGATCAGCCAACTCCCATTCCGCTCCCAACGGCGCGAAGTCATCTTTCGCGATTCATCCAGTATCTGCCAGATGGCTGGTAGTTTGCCGATGGCGGAACACCTAATCAGTCGTTTACGCCGCATGTTTTTCGCTTGTCGGTCCTGCCCAGTCATGCCAAACTGAAGTCTCTGGCCCACCCTTTTGTTCCCTTCCCGCCTGTGAGGCAAGTTCCCGATGACCACTCGCGCCCTGAGCTTGCTGCGCTGTTTTTTGCTTGCGGGACTGATGTGGGCGGGGGCAGGCAGCAAGGTTGCCACGGCAGACGAGCCAGCCCCGAAGTTAGCAAAGCACCTTCGCCGCCCCATCGCCCTTTCTTTTGATACCAAAGGCGATTGGCTCTACGTCGCCAATCGCGATAGTGGCAGCCTTACGGCGTTGACATCAGCGGGGAAGGCCAGCCGCGAGACGGTGATTGGCAAGCAACTCGCCGATTTTGTGCCCGTGCCGGGAAGCGATTTGTTTCTGGCCGTCGATGAAGCAGCGCACCAATTGTTGGTGATTCAGACGAGCGGCGACAAGATCGAAGTAGTGCAGCGGTTGCCGGTCAGTCCTTATCCGGTCGGCGTGACGGTTTGGGATGACGGCACCCGCGCGGCGGTCACTTCACTTTGGTCGCGGCGGGTTTCGTTTGTTGAGATCAACCAACAGGCCGAGAAGAAGGACACGATTGCCAAGGTGACGAAGGTTCTCGATCTGCCCTTCGCGCCGCGGAAGCTCATTCTGCTGCCGCGGCAGCAGAAGCTGATCGTCGCCGATTCGTTCAGTGGCCGCTTGGCGGTAATTGAGCCGGCGAAGCACACGATTGAAGCCGTGCGGCAGTTTCCGGGGCACAACATTCGGGGCCTGGGGATCAGCCAGAATGGGCAGATGCTGCTGGTCTCGCATCAGATGCTCAACGAGTTGGCCCACACGATTCGCAACGATGTGCATTGGGGCCTGCTGATGTCGAACGACATGCGCTGGCTGAAGATCGATTCGATCCTCGCCGGCGGCCGCGAGACTTATTTTGGCTCGCACATGCACCCGCTGGGCGAAGCGGGGCAAGGGGGCGGCGATCCAGCCGGGTTGGACGTGGCCGCCGATGGAACGGTCGTCGTCACCATGTCCGGCGCAGGGCAAGTCGCGGTCGGCAAGGAGGAAGATTTTTCGCTCCACCGGATCGATGTCGGCCAGCGACCTGTCGCGGTGCGGATTGCCCGCGATGGCAAGAGTGCCTGGGTCGTCGATCAATTTGCGGATGCACTGGTGCGCGTGGACCTGGTGAACAAAGAAGTAGCCGAAACCATTTCGCTCGGGCCACAGCCTGAGCTAACGCTCGCGCAAAAGGGCGAAGTACTGTTTCACGATTCGCGGCTCGCGCACGATCGCTGGATGAGCTGCCACAGTTGCCATAGCGAAGGGCATGCGAACGGCCAGATGAACGACAACTTCAGCGACAAATCGTTCGGAGCGCCGAAGCGGGTGCTGTCGCTCCTCGCGCAGAAGGACACGGCTCCTTATGCCTGGAATGCCGAGTCTCCTGACCTGCTCAAGCAGATTCGCAGCTCGCTCGAAAACACAATGCAGCGCGAAGATGAAATCCCCGCTGGCGACGTGAAAGCCCTCGCCGCCTATGTCGAAACTCTCGAACTGCCGCCGCCGCTCGACGTCCTCCGCGGCACATCCGACCCCGCCGCCATCGCCCGCGGCAAGCTGGTCTTTGAAAACCACGACTGCGCCCGTTGCCATGCGGGACCAGCCTTCACCTCGCCGAAAGCCTACGACGTCGGCCTGACCGACAAGCAAGGGAACAAACTCTTCAACCCGCCCAGCCTCAGAGGCCTCAGCCACCGCGGGCCGTTTTTCCATAACAACAGTGCGGGAACACTGGAAGAAGTGTTTCAGAAGAATCGACATCCAGATAAGACCATTCTCACGAACGATGAAGTGAGTGATCTAGTGAAGTACCTGAAGAGTTTGTAGTTCAGTGTTTGGTGTTTAGCAACATTTAACGGACTGTTTTGATTTGCATTCTTAGCCACCGGCTTTAGGCGGTGGACACGAAAAACACAGTCCGGCTTTAGCCATGACATGTGAAGCCGTTCCCGGTTGGCAATGGGTGTTGCTGGATGGCTAAAGCCGGGTCAATTACGGATCGTATCCACCGGCTGAAGCCGGTGGATAAAAAGGTAGTCAATGGACGTGGACAAGCCGAAAGCTCGCGACGGTTTCATTAGCCCAGTTCGCAACAAACACCTAACCACCAATGTCAGCCCGCTCTATTGGCGAATGCGCAGGATAGCGCGAGTCTCAATTATCATCGGCAGTTCATTTTGCGTGTTGGCGTGGTTTCTTTGCTTCTTTCTGGCTAATCAAATCACCTCGCCGTTTGTGCTTGCGATAACGTTTTGTTTCGCCATGGCAGGCTGGCTGGCAATGATGGTTTGGATGGTGGCCTGCACGCTGCGTGCGTGCTGTCGCTGCTCTCTCTGTGGCAAATGGCTGCATGCATCCTGGTACGGGCACTGGCCCTTTTCAGATGCTTGCATCCACTGTGGTGCGATGATCGTTCGGCCTCCTACATTCCCTGAGTAGTCCCGGCATATTTTTACTTGCCCAGCAGCGAAGTAACTTGCGCAACAACATTTTCCGCTGTCAGGGCAAAATGTTTGTAGAGCAAGTTGAACGGCCCGCTGGCGCCGAAGGAACTCATGCCGACGAAGCGACCTTGGAAACCAAGATACCGGTCCCAGCTTTGGCGAATGCCTGCTTCGACGGCCACGCGGGCGGTGATCTTCGGCGGCAGCACTTCGTCGCGATATTGCTGCGGTTGTTCTTCGAACCATTCGCAGCAGGGCATGCTCACCAGGCGGACGTTGTGACCCGCCGCGGTCAATGTTTCCCAGGCTTTCATCGCGATATCGAGTTCGCTGCCGGTGGCCATGATGATGGCCACCGGCTTCCCGCTTTTGGCTTCGGCCAGGATGTAACCACCCTGGGCAACATTCGCAGCGGGAGCGAACTTGGTGCGGTCAATCGTCGGCACGTTCTGCCGCGTGAGGACAATCGCGGCGGGATGATCGAGCCGCTGCATGATCACACGGTAACACTCGGCCACTTCATTAGCATCGCCGGGACGCACGACCGAGAGACCCGGAATCGCCCGCGCGGCGGCCAGATGTTCGACCGGCTGATGCGTGGGGCCATCCTCGCCCAGGCCGATAGAATCGTGCGTGAAGACATACGTCACGGGGCGGTGCATGATGCTGCTCAGGCGCAGACTGGGCCGCAGATAATCGGTGAAGACGAAGAACGTGGCGCAATAGGGACGCACGCCGGTCAGTGACAAGCCATTGCAAACCGCGGCCATGCCATGTTCGCGAATGCCGAAGTGCAAATTGCGGCCGGCGTAATTGTGCGGACCAAAATGGCCCGTCCCTTCAAACTCCAGCATCGTCATCGTCGAAGGCGCGAGGTCAGCCGAGCCGCCAATCAGCCAGGGGTAGTGCTTCGCCAGGCCGTTCAGCACTTTGCCGGAAGAAATGCGGGTGGCCATCCCCTTCGCATCAGCAGGGAACACGGGAATGCCTTGATCGAAACCCTCCGGCAGTTTCCCCGCCCAAATCGCTTCGAGATCGGCGGCTTCCTTCGCATGGACCTTCTTGTACTCGGCAAACTTGGCAGACCATTCCGCATGGCTCTTGCCGCCGCGAGCGCCAATTCCTTTTTCAAAATGCTTTCGCACTTCCGCGGGGACGAGAAACTTCTCTGTCTCCGGCCAGCCATAGGCCCGCTTGGTCAGCACGATCTCGTCTTCGCCCAGAGGAGCGCCGTGCGCGTTGTGCGTGTTGGCCTTGTTCGGCGAACCCCAGCCGATGATGCTGCGGAGCACGACTATCGTCGGCTTGTTCTTGGTCCCGTGAAAGTTGTTGATCGCGGCCTGGATCGCCTCCAGATCGTTGGCGTCTTCCACGATGACCGTGTTCCAGCCCAGCCCTTGAAACCGCAGGGCGACATCCTCGCTGAAGGCCAGTTCGGTCTCGCCTTCGATGGTGATGTTGTTGTCGTCGTAGATCCAAATCAGGTTGTCGAGCTGCAGATGGCCAGCCAGCGACGCGGCTTCGCAGGACACGCCTTCCATGATGTCGCCGTCACTGCAGAGGACGTAGACCCTATTCTCGAACAGCTCAAAGCCGGGCCGGTTGTACCGCGCGGCGAGCCACTTGGCCCCGAGCGCCATGCCGACGCTGTTGCCGCAACCTTGGCCGAGCGGGCCGGTGGTGGTTTCAATACCCGTTGCATCGCCGAATTCGGGATGGCCCGCGCAGGGGCTGCCGAGCTGCCGGAAGTTCTTCAGATCATCGAGCGAGAGGGCCGGCTCATTGAGCTGCTTTCCCTTCTTATCGACTTTCTTCAGCCCCGCCAGGTGAATCATCGAGTACAGCAGCATCGAGGCATGGCCACACGAAAGCACAAAGCGGTCGCGGCAAGGCCAGAGCGGTTGGGCGGGATCGAGCCGCAGGTTGTGATTCCAAATCTGATAGGCCACCGGCGCGAGCGCCATCGGCGTGCCCGGATGTCCGCTGTTCGCCTTCTGCACCGCGTCCATCGCCAGCGTGCGGATGGTGTTGATCGCCAATTGTTCGATGCCGACCGAAAGCTCTGCAGTTGCCATGTTCGCTCTTACCAACAAGGACCCAAACCGGGGGAAAACCGATGAATTCGAGCCTGTTACTGTACCGGCGGCGGGCCAAGATCGTCAACGCAGGGGAGGTAAAGTCGTGAGGGGGTTCATTGATGAGATAGGTCACGGCAGGCTATTGACTCACTTGCTGGCGAGCGATTTGCGGCGCGAAACTTCCCGCTTAATGGCCTATAGGGGACCAAAAACCCGCACTGCCGCCGGTCATCAATGACTCTAGCTGGGCTCTTTCTTGCGCAAGTAGAATGGGTCGCATGGAAATTAACCCCTATGAGTCGCCGAGCGAAGCTGGCTATTTGCCGCCCCGTCGAATTGAATGGTCTTACTGGGGCGGCATCATCATGTGCCTAACATTGGCCTTTGGATTTTGGTCCGTCGTTTTCGGAATAGCCTGGGCTTTCTCAAGCTGACCTCCAAAGTGTTCCAGATGACAATCACAGGGGGGCTTTTCGTCCAAAGCCACTTCAATCATGGTGATGTCACCAAGGCCTCTGACTCGTGACCCCTGACTCCTGCCCGGCTCCACCATGAAAATCCTTCTCATGATCACCTGCCTGGGCGACGTCGTTCGCCCCGCGGCGGGCATTGCCACGGTGAGGCTATTGCGGCGGCTGGGGCATGAGGTGGAGTTTCGTTCGGCGCAGACTTGCTGCGGGCAGCCGATGTACAACAGCGGGTTCGCGGACCTGGCGCGCGAGCAGGCCAAGCACACGATCGGCGTGTTTGCGGGCGATGAGCCGGTCGTGGTCCCTTCGGGCAGTTGTGCGGCGATGGTCAAGGTTGAGTATCCGCATTTGCTCGAACACGATGAGCAGGCCCATGCAGCCGCGAAGCAATTGGCTGCCCGCACGTTCGAGCTGAGCGACTTCTTGGTGAATCAATTGAAAGTGACCGATGTCGGCGCCAAGTTCGCCGGCAAGGTGGCTCATCATTTCGCTTGCCACTTGCGAATGCTGCAGCAGACGACTGAAGTCGAAACGCTGATCCGTAACGTCCAAGGGGCAGAGTTGATGCCCTTGCATCATCAAGACCAATGCTGTGGTTTTGGCGGTTCATTCGCCGTTCGTTATCCGGGCGTGAGCGGAAACATGGTTGATGACAAGATGCGCTGCATCCTCGCGACCGGGGCCGATTGCCTGGTCTCGACCGACGCGGGTTGTCTGATGAACATCGGCGGCCGTTTGCATCGCGAAGGGAAGACGATTGAAGTACTGCACCTGGCGGAACTGCTCGAGCGGCGCTGATGCGGTAGCGACGCTGGCGCTGTTGGGAGGGCGAGGCTCCTGCCGAGCCGCCAAGTGCAAAACAACGTCGATTTGCCCAATTCGGCTCCGCGGGAGCGTCGCCCTCCCAGCGACTTTTCCGTCTGGTTGCGAAGGTAAGGTTGCGAAGAAACGGTTTTTAGGGATGTTGCCGAGTCTGACGATACGAACGGCATGAAAACGGCTGCGCGTCGTCCGCAACGAATCGATTCCCTTCGGAAGACTTGGCGCTTTGGCGTCTGCGGTCTCGTGGCCTATTGGTTTCTCGGGACTACTGCTTTCGCTCAGCAGCCCGTGCAGATTCAGCCCGCTTCGCACATCAGTCAACCTCCGCTCTTCGCGCCCGAGCCGATTCAAACTCCCGCGCCGCGGCAGCAACTTTCGCTGCCTGATCTCGAGCAAATGGCGCTGCACAACAACCCTTCGCTGGGCCGAGCCCTTGCCCAGGTGCAGATTGCCAAAGGGCAGTGGGTGCAAGTTGGCCTGCCCCCGAATCCGAGCGTTGGCTATTCTGGCCAGCAACTTGGCAGCGCCGGTCTGTCTGAGCAACACGGTGTCTATGTGACGCAGGAGATCATCCGCGGCGGCAAGTTGAATTTGAATCGCCAGGCCGCCGCCCATGAAATTGCGCGGGCGGAACAAGATCTCGTGGCGCAACAGTTTCGCGTGCTGACCGATGTGCGGATGGCCTTCTATCGCGTGCTGATCGCGCAGAAGCAAATCGATCTGGCTTATTCCGTCGCGAACACATATCGAAACGCCGTCGAGAAGACAACCAAACTGTATGACGCCAAAGAAGTCAGCCGGTTGGAGATGCTCGATGCCAGGCTGGAGTATGAAGCAGCCAGCGTCACGCTGCAAAACTCGCAGCACACCCATGCCGCGGCCTGGCGCACCTTGGCCGCCGTCGTGGGTCAGGCGCAATTGCCCTATCAAGCGTTGGCCGGGGATGTTGCCGCCGCTCCCAGAGATTTCGACTACAAGCAGACTTTGCAACACCTGCTCTCCGCCAGTCCGGAGATTGCCGCCGCGGCGAGTAATATCGAGCGTGCCCGCTGGGCCTTGCAGCGGGCGATGGTCGAACATCGCGGCAACGTGAACGTGCAAGCCATGTACAACTTGCGCGACAACGGCATCGGCGGCCGGCCCGATGGCGCTTTTGTCGTTGATATGCCCATACCTCTCTGGAACAAGAACCAGGGTGGCATTGTGAAGGCGCAAGGCGAAGTGACCGTCGCCGAGCAAACCTTGCAGCAAGTGGAACTCGACCTGCAACAGCGACTGGCACCCGTCTATGCGCAGTATCAAAATGCCAGTCATCAAGTCAGTCGTCATCAGACGACCACCATGGCCCTCGCGCGAGAATCCGTCGAACTCTCCCGCAAAGCTTATCAAGGAGGCGAAATGATCTATCTCCACCTGCTTGATGCCGAACGAAAATACGCCCAGGCCAACCTTAACTATCTCGACGCCCTCCGCGACCTCCGTCTCGCCGAAGCGGAGATGGAAGGGTTTTTACTCATGAACAGTTTGCAGGCGAGATGAGCGGACCAGCCGTGATTGTTCCAGCCTGTCTTACAACCGGTAGTACTTCTCCGCATTCGCGCTGAACAGCTTCTGTTGCTCTGCCACCGGCCGGCTGGCGACGATTTGCCTCAGTGCCGTGGTCCATTCTTTCAGCGGAGCGCCCAGCAAGCAGACGGGCCAGTCGCTGCCGAAGATGACGCGATCGGGGCCGAAGCTGTCGAGGCAATGATTGACAATCGGGGCCAAATCATCGGCTGACCATTCCTGGGTCACGCGGGCGATGATGCCGCTGATTTTGCAGAGCGTGTTCTTCCGCTTGGCAACTTCGGCGATGTCCTTCTTCCAAGCTTCCACCGCATGATCTGGCTGTTGATCGCCGCGGCGGGCGGCGGAGAGCCAGGCCTTGGGATCAGCATTGCCACAGTGATCGAGGATCAATCTCGTGTCGGGGCACTTGTCGGCCAGCTTCGCGCCATCGGTCAGATCGCCCGGGCGGAGGCACATATCGAAGCTCAATCCCAGCTCACCGAGCAGTTGCACGCTCTTCACGAATCCGTCACTTAAGCAATGACCCGCCGGCGTGGTATCGCCATGCAGCACTTGCCGCACACCTTTGATTTGTGGGGAATCCTTGAACTGGGCGATGTACTTGCGAAACGCGGCTTCTTCGGCCGGCCGGCCGGAGATCACCGCGCCCACGGTGGGGGCGGTGCCTGATTTGCAGATCGCGATTAAGTGTTCCGCCTCGACTGTTTGCTGCTCGGGCGCGACATCGACCTCCATATACACCGAGCGTTCGATGCCCGTGCCGACGATGGCCGCGCGATAGTCGTCCATCACATAACTGCGAGCCAACACACCGCTCTTTGGCAGCCAGTGGAGTTTGAACTTCGTGACATCCCACAAGTGCTGATGCGTGTCGATCAAGGGGAGCATGGGTTTATCCTGGGGAGCCGCTGCCAGGGCTTCCGCCGAAACAAAAGCCGCGGCGGCAGAACCGAGGACAAAATCGCGCCTGGAGACAAACATGGGAATGACTCGCGTGAAGGGCCGAATAATAGCTGCCGCGATTGTAAACGCATCGTGCGCTCCTGTCGCGGCATCCGCGACCAATTCGTTGCTGCATGGACTTGACCAAACGTAATACTCGCTCCCGCATCTCGGCGGCAGGCAGGCAGGAGTTCAAGGGAAACTTCCCCCACGCCGTGCCGCGCGGATATGATCGATGGCGGTAATTGTGGCCCACTTTCGTCCCTGCTCAGTGACCCTATGAAACACTTCATCGTTGCAATCTCACTCGGTAGTTTATTGTCGCTGGCCTCGCTTGGTGGCGCTCAAGAACAGGCTGTCGCCGAGGCGCGGCAGGCGGTCATCAAGGCGGTGAAGTTCGCGCACGACAAGGTGGCCCGGCATGGCGGCTATGTTTATCTGACCAGTTCTGATTTGAAATTACGTGAGGCAGAAGGAATCCCGGACAACGATACCGTCTGGGTGCAACCGCCGGGCACGCCGGCGGTGGGGGCGGCGCTGTTGCGGGCTTATCTGGCGACAGGCGACGAAGCTTGCGGCCAGGCTGCCCACGCGGCGGCGATGTGTCTAACGCGCGGGCAACTCCATTCCGGCGGCTGGGATTACAAAATTCATTTCGATCCCGAAGCACGGAGCAAAGTTGCCTACCGCCGCGATCTGCAAGGGAAGCTGCAGACGGATCGCACTCCCCCCGCGGAGCTGCGCTCGGCCAATGGTTGGTTCGATTGGAAGCAGCGCCGCAATAAAGGGAACCTGACGACCTATGACGACGATGTGACGCAGGCCGCGACCCGCTTTCTAATGCAGACCGATGCCGCCGCCAGGTTCCGGAACGCGGAAGTGCATGAAGCGGCGTTGTATAGCCTGCAGGCAATGATCGGAGCCCAGTATCCCAATGGCGGCTGGTCGTCGTCCTGGGATCGCTTTCCCGAAGTGAGTCCCAGCGTGGAACGGTTCCCGGTCAAGCGGGCGGAGTTTCCCGAAACCGTCTCGCAAAAGTGGCCCAAGGATTTCACCGGCTGCTATGTGCTCAACGACAATCAGATGACCAACTGCATCGAGACGTTGCTGCTCGCCCATCAGCTTTACAAAGACGAAAAATATATCACTGCCGCCAAGAAGGCAGGGGACTTTTTGATCCTGGCGCAGCTTCCCGAACCGCAGGCGGCCTGGGCACAGCAGTATGACGAGCAGATGCGGCCCTGCTGGTGCCGCGCGTTCGAGCCGCCGGCAGTGACCGGCGGTGAATCGCAAAAAATCATTCTCTCGCTGCTGGCCTTGTATGAAGCCACGCAGGATAAGAAGTATCTCGCGCCCATTCCGGCCGCTTTGGCTTACTTCAAAAAGTCGGAACTGCCCGCTGGCCGGCTGGCGCGGTTCTATGAAATCAAGACGAACAAGCCCATCTATTTCGAGCGCGGACCCGGCGGCAAGGGGCACGTCTGGACGTATGAGTCGAACAACATCGCCGATGGCTATGGCTACATCGTCGGCTCAAACGTGGCTGCGCTGGAAAAGAAGTATCAGGATGTATTGGCGGGTAAGTCGCCGGCGAAGCAGAGCGGCGCGCCTTCAGCCGCGGCAGTGCAGAAGGTTATTGACAGCCTGGATGACCGGGGCGCGTGGCTAGACAAGGGGACGATTCGCGATGCGGAAGGAAAGAAGGTCGATCCGCCCGGCGGTCTAATCAAGAGCGAGACCTTCATCAGCAACCTGGATGTGCTGAGCCGATATTTGCAGGCGCAGCGCGCGATGCCGTAAGGTGGATCGAATGGTTCGAAGTCATCTACATTCTAACCAGCACCCCTGCTTCGTACCAATCGGCCTGCTTCGCGCTAGACTCTGCCGCCAGCGTGTGTTGTAATGAAGAGGCTGAACCCTGCTGCTTACAGCGGTTGCAATTGGTGGCTGAAAACTCACCAGCGCTCAGTGCCTACCGGTTCCTTCACCCGCTCACAACCCTCCTGCGGGAATTATTCATGATGCTGCTTCGTTTTGTTCGTTTGCTCGTGATTGCTGGCCTGTGTCTCGTCGGCCCGACGATGGCATCCGCGGCTGATCCGCCCGTTGACTTCAACCGCGACATTCGGCCCATCCTGTCCAACACCTGCTTCAAGTGCCACGGCTTTGATGAAGCCAAGCGGCAAGCGGGCTTGCGGCTTGATACGCAGGAGGGATCGGTTCTGAAGCTAGAATCCGGCGTCGCCGCGATTGTGCCGGGGAAGTCGGCGGAGAGTGAGATTCTCAAACGGTTGACCGCGACTGATCCCGCCGAGCGGATGCCGCCGGCGGAAACAGGTAAGACGGTGACTTCGCAGCAGATCGAACTCGTTCGCCGCTGGATCGATCAGGGCGCCAAGTATCAAGGGCATTGGTCGTTCGTCGCACCGACGCGACCCGCGCTGCCCGAAGTGCAGGCCAAGGATCGCGTGCGGAACGCCATCGACAATTTCATTCTCGCCCGGCTGGAGAAAGAAAAGGTCGCGCCCTCTGTTGCCGCGGACAAGCTCACGCTCATTCGCCGCGTGACGTTCGATCTCACCGGTTTGCCGCCGACCATCGCTGAAATCGATGCTTTCCTCGCCGATCAATCGCCGGGCGCGTATGAAACGCTCGTCGATGGCCTTTTGAAATCTCCCCGCTACGGCGAGCACCTGGCCCGCTACTGGCTCGACGCCGCCCGCTATGGCGATACACACGGCCTGCACTTCGACAACGAGCGTTCGCTTTGGCCCTATCGCGATTGGGTGATCCGCGCCATGAACGACAATCTCCCTTACGATCAGTTCACCACCTGGCAGGTCGCCGGCGATTTGCTGCCGCAAGCCACGCTCGATCAAAAGGTCGCCTCCGGTTTCAATCGCTGCAACATCACGACCAGCGAGGGTGGCTCGATCAACGACGAAGTACTCGCCCGCTATGCCGTCGATCGGACCGAGACGATGTCCACCATCTTCCTCGGCCTGACGATGGGCTGTGCCGTTTGCCACGATCACAAGTTCGATCCCGTGACGCAGAAAGAGTTTTATCAACTGTATGCGTTCTTCAATTCGGCTGCTGACGCCGCGATGGATGGCAACGCGCTTTTGCCCGCGCCGATTCTGAAGGTGGCTCAGCCGGAACAGCTTGCCAAGCTCACCGCGCTAGAGACACGCGTCGCCGAGTTGCGGAAGCAGATGGACGAAAAGACGGCGACGATTGAATATGCCGACCCCACACCCGATGCGGTTGCTGCGGAAAAATCGCTGGAGCCGAAAGAGTTCATTTGGATCGACGACGCCACGCCGCCCGGCGCTCAGCAGATGGGCGATACGCCCTGGCAGTTCGTCGCCAAGAAGGACGGCCCCGTTCATAGTGGCGAGAAATCGTCCACCCGCAAAGCGCCGGGCCTGAGTCAGCACTTCTTCACGGGTGCGACGCAAGGCCTGAAGATTGGCGACGGGGACAAGCTGTTCGCCTATGTCTATCTCGACCCGCTCGATCCGCCGAAAACCGTGATGCTGCAATTCAACGATGGCCAGTGGGAACATCGCGCCTTCTGGGGTGACGATGCGATTCCCTTCGGTGCCGGCGACATCCCCGGCCATCGCAAGCTCGGACCGCTGCCCACCATTGGCGAATGGGTCCGGCTGGAAGTCGATGCTTCCAAAGTCGGCCTCGCTGCCGGCGCTATCCTCAATGGCTGGGCCTTCACCCAGTTCGGTGGCACCGTGCATTGGGACACTGCCGGCATCGTCACTCGCACGCCACAAG
>JAYTUF010000658.1:0-4795 GCA_043744755.1 Anatilimnocola sp. | reverse complement strand
TGGGGTCGTTCTATGTCGATACGACTACGGCGGCGTGATGTATCAGAACAGCCGGACGCGCATCGCGGAGATCACGGATGGCACCTCCAATACGCTCTTGCTGGGCGAGTGCATGTATGATGAAAAGACTGACAAGCGGGCCGCGCTGTGGGCCGGCATGACGGGGCTGCGAGGCGGTGCGATTTGGATCAGCGACGTGATGTGGACGGTGGACGATGTGAGCGCCAACATCAACGGCCCCGCTCCGCAAGCCTTCAGCAGCCGTCATCCTGGTGGCTGCTTCTTCGCCTACAGCGATGGCAGCGTCCGCTTCTTCTACGAATCGGGCGATAAAACCATCGTCAAATTTGCCGCCGGCCGCGATGATGGGAACACCGTTCCGTAGGCAGATTACGCCAGATGTTTATCAGGCAAACCATTTGGGCCCGGCTTCGCGCGGGGGCGTTTTGGTTTGCGTAAGCGCAGCTCTTCGCGCAACTCTTTGAGTCCGGTGACCAGGTCCGCGCTCCGATCGCGGGTTAGCTGGCGTGCAATCATCGCGGCGCGAATGCGGTCTTTGAGGCCTTTGGACCTGGTCACGTAAGCATCGTAGACATCGACCTGCGACGCCCACAACTATCCCGGCGAACCCCCGAATACTTCGACACTCTGCTCCGCGTCGATCGCTTTCTCATTTCGCTAGGCTGGCTCAAGGGAGCGCCGACGCTGAAGGCGGAGTGATGACGGCCCAAAGCGGGCTACCTATCCACGTGGGCGAGCTATGTTTAGGGCCAATTGGTCAGCGCCACGCCATCAATGGGATTGCAGGCCGCAGCCCAGACGGCGGCGTCGATCGATCCGGGAATGACCTTTACGCTCCCATCACCCATGCAAACATTGATGCCGCCGGGATGGGGCGACTGGGTCAGAATGGGGTCGCAGTTGTTGAACCAATGCGGCGTCATTTGAAATTTGGGACAGGGCGGATACGGTGCGCCAGCGGCGAGCACCGCGGGGTCTTTCGCGACATTGTTGATGCAAAACACCGGCCGCCACGTCTGATTCGCGTCCGACCAGAGATTGCCATTCGTAGCGGCCGAGTTGGGATCGCCGCCATTGCCGCAGGTGCCATAGCGTTCGGTAAATGCGATGGTGTTGGACAGGCCGTCCAGCAGTTCCGCCGACCGCGCCAGGCCCTCGCGGCAATCAATGTTCGAGACTCCATCGGGATTGCCGATCACATAATAGTTGCCTGCGTAGTTGCCGATTGCCCACCCATTCGCGCCGCCGTGCGTCGTCGCGCCCATGCCGCGCGGCGAGCTAACCTCGCTCGGGCACAAATGCGCTTTAATGACATGCCGAAAGACCTCCTTGTTGCTCACGAACGTGTTCACATTCATGAGCGAGGCTTCATACAGCGGCTTCTGCTCGATATAGGGCAAGAGCCAATCAAACAGGGTAAAGCCCACAGCGCCGGCGAATTTTGGCTGCCCGCTGATAACCGAACCGGCGCCGGCCGCGTTCAGCGAAGGGTACTGCAAATACGCATCTTCGAAATTGTGCAGCGACAGGCCGTGCTGCTTGATGTGATTCTGGCATTGCGTCCGCCGGGCTGATTCGCGGGCGGCTTGCACCGCGGGCAAGAGCAACGCCACCAGCACGCCGATGATCGCAATCACGACAAGCAATTCAACTAACGTAAAACCGCGCTCACGTCGCATGAGGACTCTCCCAGAGATTAGACCGAACGGTAGGTGGAGAGGGACACGCTAGAATAGCGTTTTAAGTGAACCGTTGGCAATCAGTAAGTAGCTGAATTCGCCAGAATTCACTGACCTGCCGAGCGTCGGAATTCTGGCGAATTCCGCTACTTTTCTACCGCCAGGCTCGCCGCCAGTCGGCCGGGAATGTCACTCAGTTCAGCGCCAAGGGTGCTGATGTGAAACGTGCGCGATGCTTCGCCCGTCACTGCGATTTTGATTAGCAGGTAAGACTCGGGCAGCGCGGGTTCGACCTTATCGGCCCATTCGATGATCGTGAGTGCATTTTCTGCATAGAGTTCATCGGTGCCTAGCTCGCGAAATTCGTCGGCATCGCGCAGGCGATAGGCGTCGAGATGATAGAGGCGGCGGAGGCCCGTGTATTGCTGACAAAGAACAAACGTGGGGCTGGTGACGGCCTGGGGATCGATCCCCACTGCCGCGGCGATACCTTGCACCAGGCGGGTCTTGCCAGCCCCAAGCGTGCCGCAGAGCGCAATCGTCGCTCGCTGGGGCAGCACCGACGCGAGGGCAGTCCCGAGGCGATCAGTATCGGCGAGCGAATTGGATACAAATGAAAACTCGTTCAATGCTCATACCCCCGCGGTTGCAACGGGCGGAGTTCTCCACTGGGCAGCTCCTGCGTGAGTCCTGGTTCACTCGTGAACCAGCCAATTTGGGTGAGAGGTGTGCCGAGGGGCTGAGTGCGCATCAACTCTCTCGCTGCGTGCGGAGATACGGCGAGGATCAATTCGAAATCTTCGCCATCGAATAAGGCGTGCTCCGGATCGATCGCCTCGACATTAAGTGGGATGAAGTCCCTGTACACATGCGCTCCGCAGCCACTGGCCAGGCAAATTCGCGAGAGATCGAGCGAGAGGCCGTCGCTGACATCAATGGCTGCATGAACTTCCGCTCCCAGCGATTGCAATTGCAAGGCTTCTTTTACGCGAGGCGTGAACGTCAGATGTCGGCCACGAATGCTGCCGCCGAAGTAACCTGTCACCAAGATCGCGTCACCCGGTCGAGCGCCGCTGCGTAGCCAGGCTTTACCTTCAGCCACTTCGCCGATAGCCGTGATGCTGATGACGAGCGGCCCTTTCCAACTGTTCGTATCGCCGCCAGCAATCGGACAGTCAAACTCCGCTGCGAGCGGCAGCATCCCTTGCATCAATTGCTGTGCGAAGGCGAGCTGCTCGTTGGCACCTCCTTCCTGATGCAGCGCGAAGGATACGAACGCGGCAACGGGCCGAGCTCCCATCGCGGCCAGATCGCTGAGGTTGACCGCCAAAGCTTTGCGACCCGCGGCGAGCGGACCACATTCACGCAAGATGAAATCGGTGCCGTCCATCAGCATGTCGGTCGTCACGACGGTCTGCCGGCCCGTCTGCTGAGTCAGCAGGGCCGCGTCATCGCCAATGCCCAGAGAGACTTTTTGCGAACTGGGAACCTGTTCTTGCAACCAACGTAGAAAGGCAAGTTCCATGAGCGCGGCCAGGGTCGGGAGTCTTTGGCGGAGAGAGACGTTCTAAATAGCTGAGTCGTTCGTCGCCGAAGACTGCCGACCCCTGACTGCGCGACCCAGACTAAAGCTTGATCGCCGAGTCGCTCCCCTTGCGTTCGTGCTGCGTGCGGAGTTCGCTCATCAGGAAGGTGATGGCTTTGCAGAGTTGGCGGACGGCCTCGACAGGGTGCGCTTGTTGCGCGGCGACCGCTTTGCCCTGCAGTTCGTCGTACTCGGCCCAATCGACATTGTAATGACCATCCACGGCCACTTGCTTCAGTTCACCGGCTGTCTGCTGCAATTTGCTGAAGAATGCAGGCGTGGGTCCGCAGGCTGTGTTCGTATAGGGACCTTTGCCCAGGCGTCGATTGCCGCCGAGTTGCGTTCCCGATCTAAAACCGCTGTAGAGTTTGACGACGCCAACGCCCACCGCAATCAAGGTCCCGACCAATCCCAGCGCGGCAACGGGGTATAGGCCTTTGAGCAGCAGAAATGCCGAAGCCAAGGCACACACGCCGGCCACTATCCAGATGATCGGATTCACCGGCGTGAAATCCTTCTTGCCGCCCAACGTCAGCGGCGGCGCTTGCGAACTGGCCGTCGCTGCTTCCTTGCTGACGATCTTCGCGATCAGCACCGTGATGTTATCCGGCCCGCCCCGCAGATTCGCCAGATCGATGAGCGCCTTCACTGCTTCGTGTGGCGGCAGACAACCCATGATCGTGCCCAACTCAGGATCGTCCACGCGGCCGGTCAAACCGTCGCTGCAGAGTAAATAGACATCGCCCACTTCAATCGGATGCGGCCCTTCGAGATCGACCTGCACATTCGTGTTCGGACCGAGCGAGCGCGTGATCACATTCTTAGGAACTGACGCCGCCAACTCACTTCCTTCGGATAGTTGCCCGGAGGCTCGCAGTTCCCACTGCAGGCTGTGATCGAACGACAGTTGATTCAGTTGACTGCCGCGAAGTCGATAGATCCGGCTGTCTCCCACATGCCCCGCGACGGCCCCTTGCGGCAAAAGCACCAGAGCACTGGCAGTGGTCCCCATGCCGTGAAAATCGGTGTTGGCGGAGCCGCGGCTGTGGATGTGCGTATTGGTCTCGCGGAGCGCCTTCTCCAGGGCCTCGGGCGGGGAAAGATCGACGTAGCGATTGTAGAGAAACGGCGTGTTTTCGACGGCCATCTTGCTGGCGAGTTCACCAGCGGCATGCGCGCCCATGCCATCGGCGACCATCAGAAAATGGCCCCGCTGCTGCCACAGATCCCACGTATCGGCGACGACGAGGCAGAACGAATCCTGGTTCACCGACCGGCGCATGCCGACGTGCGTGAGCGAAGCCGTTTGTATGCCGCATTCAAAAGCCACCGACACGCTCCCTGGCGAAAAGCGCCCATTGATTTATACTGCCGCCGACCGGCAAGCGCTCAGAATCAAGCGCTGAGAACTCAACTAACGAATTCAGACTTTCATCTTAACTAGTTCTCCGCGCGATGGTAAGTCGAGCCGGTCGGCGGATAGCCATATTAGAAAGTAGCTGAATTCGCC
>JAYTUF010000657.1:0-18799 GCA_043744755.1 Anatilimnocola sp. | reverse complement strand
TTGTCCGCCGAACATTAAGTCGCCGAACATCAAGACAGCGACCAGCAAAGCGCAGTTGAGCTTCGCCAGTGTTTGGCCAGGCACATTCAACCGCCGTTGCATCCACGCCAGGTTGCGAATCATGAAGCTCCCTCCACTGCTCAGCGGCGTTCGCCGCGAAGGCGATTGCCGTGGACAGGGGTTTCCCTTGTTGTCCGCCAAGGTTGGTTTGGAGAACCTTCTCTAGCCTATCGCGCCGGAAGGGGTGCTGCCAAACCGATGTTACTTAATTCAGGCGGTCCGCGACCAATAACAAGGCCCGCGCGAGGGCCGGTTTTGCAAACTGCTTGGATTGATATTCGGTTTCCTGTTGTGCCCTCTGCAAGACTTTTTCCAGCGCGGTACAAGGGAGGTAAACCGCGTAAAGTCTGCGGGTAAATACTTTTCGGGCGGGACCTGCTAGCGGGATTGTTGACGCGGCAGCTAACACGATTGCCAGCAGCGACCATAGTTCTCTTGTTCGGATGCGTAAGGTACGATGGGAGCCAGCGCCAGGGCTGTTTACCTCTGGCCGTCAGTTGAGCCTGGTGGGTGAAGGAGTGGTCATGCAATTTGCAGCAAACCGTGCAGCGACGTTTGTCCTTTTGGGTTGCGCGCTAGTAATCATCAGTTTGGGTGGCTGTGTCCCGCAAGCTACGCAACCAAAGTTTAAACCCGTCGCGTCAGCAACGCCCGTTGTTGATCTCCAAGAAGTAGTTGAGCCGGTTCCTCCCGTCGCAATACCCAACCCCAAAACTCTCAAACCAGAAACGCCGATCGCCGTGCAAGCACCCGCCGAAGGCTCTGGCAAGGATCATCCCTTCCGCCGCAAGCTTGAATCGCCCGATTTTCCCAAGGGCATGGAATGGATCAATACCAAACCGCTCGCGAAGAAGGATCTGAAGGGGAAGTTCGTCCTGCTCGACTTCTGGACCTATTGCTGCATTAACTGCATTCACATCCTGCCCGAATTGAAGAAGCTGGAGAAGCAGTTTCCCAATGAGCTGGTGGTCATCGGCGTGCACTCGGCCAAGTTCGATACGGAAAAAGACAAAGACAACATCCTGGCAGCCGTGTTGCGTTATGAAATCGAGCATCCCGTCGTCAACGACCACGAACACGAAATCTGGCAAACCTTCGGCATCAACAGTTGGCCCACGGCGCTGCTGATTGATCCCGAAGGGTTCGCCGTCTGGGGCCGCGGCGGCGAGTTCAAAGCCGACGAAGTGGCCGACGTGCTGAAGGGGGCAATTCCCTATTATCGCGAGAACAAACTGCTGGACGATGCCAAACCGTTTCCACTTGATCTGGAATCCGGTCGGCAGAACGCAACGCCGTTGCGGTTCCCCGGCAAGATTCTCGCCGATGAAGCCGGCGGCCGGCTGTTCATTTCCGATAGCAACCACAACCGAATTGTGATCAGCGATCTGGACGGCAAGCTGCTCGACGTAATCGGCAGCGGCAAGATCGGCCGGGCCGATGGTTCGTTCACGGCAGCTTCATTCGATCATCCGCAGGGCTGCGCACTTTTGGGCGATACGCTGTATGTCTCCGATACGGAAAACCACTTGCTGCGCAAGGTCGATTTGAAAACCAAGACCGTCGCCACCATCGCGGGCATAGGTCAGCAAGCCAAGCATCCCTGGCCCGGCATGGAAGAGGCCCAACTGACCGGCGTGCTGCCCGAACGTTGGGCAGGACCGCCCAAGACCACCGCGCTCAACAGCCCCTGGGATTTGTGGATTCATGGCAAGAATCTGTACATCGCGATGGCCGGCCCGCACCAAATCTGGCTGATGCCTCTGGATGAAGCCGAAATCGGCCCGTATGCCGGCAACGGCATCGAAGACATCATTGATGGTCCCCTGATGCCGGTCACCCCGCGCGAAAGAGGCTACAGTTCATTTGCCCAGCCCAGCGGCCTGGCCAGCGACGGCGAATGGTTGTTCGTCGCCGATAGCGAAGGGAGTTCCATCCGCGCCGTCCCCTTTGATCGCAAACGGAATGTCCGCACCGTGGTTGGTTCCGAGCATCTCCCCGGCGGCCGGTTGTTTGCCTTCGGCGACGTCGATGGCCCCAAAGAGGTGGCCAAGCTGCAGCACGCATTGGGAGTGACCTATCTCGATGGCCAGATTTATGTCACTGATACTTACAACAACAAAGTGAAAGTCGTCGATGCCAAGACGGGCGAGACAACCACGCTCGCCGGCACCGCCGAACCGGGTAAAACCGACGAGCCCGCCGCCTTCGATGAACCCGCCGGCATCGCGCACGTGAAGGGAAAACTCTTCATCGCCGATACCAACAACCACCTGATCCGCACCATCGATCTCAAGACAAAAAAGGTCGCCACATTGACCATCGCCGGCTTGCAGTCGCCGACCGCTCCCAAGATCATCGATAAGAGGCCGACATTCAAAGGCGCGCTCGCCGAAGATTCCCCGCTGGCGACGATTAAACCCGTCAATGGAGAAGTGAAACTGAATGTGCAGCTCAAAATCCCCGCCGGCTGGAAGGTGAATTCCCTCGCTCCGATGTCGTACTGGGTCGATTCCACCAAGCCGGCCGGTCCCGTCAACCGGGCCGCCCTCGGCAAAAGGAAGCTTGACAAACCAGTCGCCAATTTTGAAGTAATTCTGCCCGTCAGCGGCTCTGGCGAAGATGAAATCAGGGTCTCGCTGAATTACTATTACTGTCAGGACGCCGACGAAGGCGTCTGCAAGATCGGCTCCGTCGTCTTCACCGTTCCGCTCAAGATCGCCGACGACGCGAAAGAATCCGCCGTCACCATTTCGCACACAATACCCGAATAAGCCACCAGTGACCGACGTCAACGGCGCAGCCAAACGAATCATCGCCAATGTCGAACAGGCGATTGTCGGCAAGCGTCAGTCATTGGTGCTGGCCTTGTGTTCCTGGCTTTGCGAGGGGCACATTCTGCTGGAGGATGTGCCCGGCGTTGCGAAGACAATGCTGGCTCGCGCGCTCGCCCGTAGCGTGGGTTGCGCCTTCAAGCGGATTCAATGCACGCCCGATCTGTTGCCCGGTGATGTGACCGGCGCGTCGATCTTCAGCCCAAAGACAGGGGAGTTCGAATTCCGCGCGGGGCCGCTATTCGCCCAGGTGGTACTCGCCGACGAAATCAACCGCGCCACGCCGCGGACGCAGGCGGCCCTGCTCGAAGCGATGGCTGAGAGCTGCGTCACCGTCGATGGCATCACGCATCGGCTGGGTCCGCC
The DNA here is from genome assembly GCA_043744755.1 of Anatilimnocola sp. Lineage (GTDB taxonomy): Bacteria > Planctomycetota > Planctomycetia > Pirellulales > Pirellulaceae > Anatilimnocola. Next base: position 15,542 of record JAYTUF010000657.1, on the reverse strand, counting down.
GTTTCTGGTCATTGCGACGCAGAATCCGGTCGATCACGAAGGAACTTTCCCGCTGCCGGAAGCTCAGCTCGATCGCTTTCTGATGCGGTTCAGCCTGGGCTATCCCACGATGGAAGAAGAGCTGAAGATGCTCGAGATGCTGCAGCACTCGCATCCCATCGACAAGTTGCAGCCCGTCGTGACAGCGGAGGAACTCGTCGCCTGCCAGCAAGCGGTGCGGAGCATTTATGTCGACGACAAGGTCCGCCGCTACCTGATGCAAATCGTCCACGACACCCGCTCGCACGAAGACATCGCCCTCGGCGGCAGTCCCCGCGCTTCGATCGCGCTCTTTCGTTGTTCGCAGGCGATGGCCGCCTTGCGAGGCCGGGCCTATGTGCTGCCCGATGATGTCAAGCGAGTCGCGGCAGCGGTGCTCACTCACCGCGTCATCGTCCGCCCGGAGAGCCGCTTGCGAAAGATCACCGCGGCGAAATTGGTGGACGAGATCGTGGCCGAAATCGCGGTGCCGGTGCTCGAAGGTCCGGCGACCGAAGGCAAACGCGTCGAAGGCTTTCCCGCATGATCTGGCCGGCCGCCATCGTGCTGATTCTGATTGTGGCCCTGATCTTTCGGCTCGGGCTGCTGATGTACGCGATGTACACGCTCCTGGGCGTGCTGCTCGTCAGCCGTTATCTAACGCATCGCTGGGCCACCGCCCTCTCGGCCACGCGCGAGTGCAATCGCTTGACGGCCGAAGAAGGAGACGAAGTGGCGGTGATCGTCACCATTGAGAACCGCGGCAACCTGCCGATTCCCTGGGTGCTGATTGAAGACTTGCTGCCGCATGAAGCTCTGCTGTACGACCCGCCGCGATTGGGTGTGGATGGCAAGCGGGTGCAGCTCACGCATCTCTGGCCCCGCACTCACAAGTCGCTGCTGTATCAACTGAAGTGTAACCGGCGCGGCTACTATCAACTGGGTCCGCTGGTGCTGGAGACGGGCGATCTGTTCGGCCTGCATCGCCGCTTCCGCGTCCTTACCCAGCCTCACTTTCTGTTGGTTATGCCGAAGGTCGTCCCGCTCACAGGCTATGCAATTTCGTCGAAGCGCCCCATCGGCGAAGTGCGAATGACCTATCGATTGTACGAAGACCCAACGCGAATCAGCGGCGTGCGCGCCTATCAAGAAGGGGACGCGCTGAACCGCATTCATTGGCGGGCGACGGCTCGCACCGGACAATTACACAGCAAGATTTATGAACCTTCGACCGTCGCGGGCACAACGCTGCTGCTCGATTTTCATCGCGACTCGCACGACGTGAAGCACGAGCCGCGCCGCAGCGAGCTGGCCATCACCGCCGCGGCCTCGATCGCAAACGCGGTAACCTTGATGGGGCAGCAGGTGGGGCTGATCACCAACGGCCGCGACGCCGCCGACCGCATCCGCACCGAAGGCTGGGCCGGCGATTGGCGGACCCGCGAAGCAGCCAAACTCGCGGCCAACGTGCATGAATCGAGCGACCGCCTGCGACCCGTCGTCATCGGCACCCGCCGCGGCGGCGATCAACTGCTGCAGATCTTCGAAATGCTTGCCCGCTTGGAATTGACCGATGGCTTGACCTTGCCGCAACTGATTTTAGAGACCTCCTCGCGCATGCCCCGCGATGCCACGGTCATCGCCATCCTGCCCCGCGTCACCGCCGAAATGGCCATCTCGCTCGGCATGCTCCGCCGCCGCGGCCTGGCCGTCGTGGCCCTTCTCAATGTCTTCGAAATCCAAGACTACGCCGACGCTGCCGGCCCATTGCTGGCCGAAGGCATCGAAACGCGTCATTTGCACAGCGAAGAGTCGGTGGTGGAGATTTGTGCGCAGTATTGGCTGAGGTAAAATCAGGTCGCCGGTCAGTCCAACTCAGCGGGCATGGGCGTCATCTCTCGTCAGCGGTTTGAAACCGACAACGCGCCGAGGTTGGGCGAGCATTTGATCGATGAGATTAGGACCAGCAGCGGGAACAACGTCCGGCATCACAATGACGGTCGCGCCGCCACTGAGCTTCGTCCGATGCTCCGGCGGAATCTCAATGGAATCGCCATTGATGGTGGCGTGAAACTCAATGGCATGCATGAGGGGAATCCAAAACTTATTTAGCGATCGCTGCTTTACCTTAGCTGCGGTCAATCCGCTTAAACTATAGTACGTTGCCAGGTCGTCGTTCGGCAATGATGTCACAAAGGCGACTTTATCCGAGCCTGGCAACACCGAACCAAAAAGGTGGAGGGCCGAAGTATGAACAATCAAGTTTCGCCCGAGTTACTTCGCGCCGAAGAGGAAAAGCGTCGTCGCTGCGCTGACCCCGTTCAGCAATGGCTCGCCTTCCAGGCCACCTGCACCTGGCTCGATTCTCAGCAGGCAATACCGCGCAACAGCAAGGCTGGCTGTCTCGCGCAGCAGGCGAAGTGGGCGGCAAAAGGACTTATTCCATCAGATAGTCCAAGCTTAGAATAATCGCATGTCGCGCCGCACTCCGGAAACGCTCGTCGATTGGCTGGTCGTGGGGATCGCTCCCTTCTTGATCATGCTGCTCGTGGGCAGCCTGGTTTTCTATCTGGCCGAGGTCTTCTATCTCGGCGACTATCCACTGCGGCTGCTCTGGGTGCTCGGCCTGTTCGTGATGGCCATCGTCTGCGTGGCGCGAATTTCGATGGAAGACGGGGCCGCGTATGCTTCGCTGTATGCGCTGCCGCTCGCCGGCGCTGTCGGCCTCGCCCTGGCGACGTTTGTGAAAGTCGGTGGACCGCTCGCAGCACTGGGACCGCTGGTGAACTGGTCGCTCATGGCGCTCGTGTGGTGGGCCGCCCACAAGTTGACCTGGGACTGCACGCTGATTGAAGGGGGCCGCGATTTCACGGGCCAGGGGTTGATGCAAACCACCGGGCTGGACCGCTTCTTCACGATACGTTCAACGACGAGCACGAAGCCTGAAGATACGCCGCCACCAGTTCCGCAGCCCGATCTCGCCGGCACCAGCAGCACCGCGCCCGCCGCCACGCTCCCGGTTTGGCAATGGTGGCTGAGCAAAGAACAACGGCCTCATGCGCCGGGCGTGTGGGTCGTTTATTTTTCGCTCGCCGCTTTGCCGTTGTTCGGTCTCGGGCAATGGTTCATGCCCACCGATGGACTGGAGCTCCGCCGCCGCGCCTTTTGGCTGCTGGTGATTTATGTGGCCGCGGGCCTGTCGCTCCTCATGGCAACCAGCTTTCTCAGCCTGCGTCGCTATTTGCGGCAGCGCAATCTTGAGATGCCAAACGAAATGGCTGCCGTCTGGCTCGGCACCGGCGGGGCGATGATTTTTGTCCTGCTCATTCTGGCTTCACTCCTGCCGCGGCCGATCCCCGAATATTCGATCACGCACCTCGCGCCGGATATCAAGTCACCAGAGCGAAGTGCTTCTCGCTGGGGCTGGGGTAAGGAAGGAGCGAAGTCAAAACCCGACGCGGCCCACACGGCGACAAAGGGGGAACCAGCGAAGAATTCGCAGCAGAGCGGCTCCCAGGGAACTCCGCAGCCGGGCTCTGGTTCCAAGAATGGCAAGTCCGGTTCGCCATCCGGCTCGCAAGGACAAGGGGGCCAGTCGAACTCGTCCGACAAGGCGCAGCAGAACAACTCCTCGAGCGGAAAGTCCAAGTCCGATCAAGCGGGGAAGAATTCTAGCGATAAGTCAGACTCGAATCCCTCACCCAACGATCCGCCGAATCAGTCGAAAAGCGGTAACGAACCCGCCAATAGCAAATCAGACAACAAGAGCAACCCGCCTCCAACCGAGCCTCAGCCGCAGCAATCGAAGTCAGACACCAATTCCCAAGCTCAACCTCAATCGCAACCAAATCAAACTGCCAATACATCCGAGACTCGGCCGCTGCCACAAGAAGTTCCCGCAACGCCTCCTTCGCCGCAGACCATTTCCAACGCCATCGGCCAGTTCTTCGCGTTTCTGATGCATGGCTTGAAATGGATCTTCTATTTGCTGGTCGCCGCGATCATCGGCTATTACGTCTGGAAAAATCGCGAGCAGTTGTTGACCGCTTGGCAACAACTGCTGAAAGAATTGCGAGACCTGTGGCAGAAATGGTTCGGTCAACCGCAGAGCGCGCAGGCGGTCCACGAGCCAGTGGTTACTCCGCTGCCACAGAAAAAGTTCGCGGACTTCGCCGATCCGTTCTCCGCGGGCCTGGCTGCGCGCTGGTCGCTAGCAGAACTGGTGCAGTACACGTTCGCAGCGCTCGAAGCCCGTGGGAGAGAACGGAATTGCCCGCGCGGCGTCGAGCAAACGCCCTTGGAATATGCCGCCGCCGTGGGGCAGGTCGAGCCAGCTTTTGCTAGCGAGTTCCGCTCGCTGGCCGATCTATACGGGCAACTCGCTTTCGCCCGCGGCACCGCTTCGCCGCAATCGACAACGCTGCTGCAACAACTCTGGCAGCGTTGGAAATGACGGCTGATCTTGACCCCGATTTAGCCGGGGCGTAAGGTGCTCCCGCCGCCCGTTTCGGCCCTGCCGGTTCAGTCTGTCCGTTACGACCCATGTCATGTGCAAGGATGCACCCCGATGAACGCTCGACTCGTCTCCGCGACCAAGGCTGGCAAAGTTCCACTGCTCGATGTGAATCGCGGCAATGCTCCGCTGCGAGATGAGATCGTCGCGGCGCTGACCCGCGTTATTGATTCCGGCCGGTTCCTGTTCGGTCCCGATGTGCAGTTGCTGGAAAGTCAGATCGCCGAGCGCTGCGGCGTCGAACACGCCGTCGCTTGTGCGTCTGGCAGCGATGCCTTGCTCCTCGCGCTAATGGCTCTCGACATCGGCGATTATGACGAAGTGATCGTCCCCAGCTTCACATTCTTTGCCACGGCATCGGCCGTGACCCGCGTCGGCGCCACTCCCGTGTTTGTCGATATCGAGCCAGCCACGTTCAATCTCGATCCCGCCTGCGTCAAAGCGGCCATCACGCCCCGGACCAAGGCCATCATTCCCGTTCATCTCTTCGGCCAATGTGCCGATATGACTTCGATCAACGCCCTCGCCAAGGCGCACAACATTGCGGTGATCGAAGACGCCGCGCAGGCCATTGATGCGAAACATGGCGGCCAGGTTGCAGGTTCGATGGGAACAATCGGCTGCCTCAGCTTCTATCCCACCAAGAACCTCGGCGGCATGGGCGACGGTGGGATGCTCACCACGAACGACGCCAAAGTTGCCGAGCGCTTGCGGCTGTTCGCCGCGCATGGCATGAACCCGCGTTATCATCACAGCGTGATCGGCATCAACAGCCGGCTCGATACGCTGCAAGCCGCGGTGCTAAATGTGAAATTGCAACATCTTACCGAATGGACCGCGCAGCGCACGGCCAATGCCCAGCGCTATCACGCCGGCCTCTCCGCCGGCGGCCTGCACAATAGCCTCGGTCTGCCGCTCGCTTTGCCCGGCAACGAGCATGTCTGGAATCAATACACGGTCCGCGTGCCGAACGGGCAGCGCAGCGTGGTCAAACAGCGACTGCACGACGCGGGCATCGGCAGCGAAGTTTACTACCCCATTCCGCTGCACCTGCAGGAATGCTTTCGCTCGCTCGGTTATGGTGCCGGCAGCTTGCCGGAAACGGAACGGGCCGCGGCTGAAGTGCTCAGCCTGCCGATCTATCCCGAACTGACCGCCGACGAGCAAGAGGCCGTCATCGCCTGGCTGGACGATGTGGTTCAATCGCCTCGCGCTTTGGCTGCCTAGCGACTCGCTGCCTGGAATGTTCAGAGGACCACACCGTGTCGTTGCTTTTCAAAGTTGTTTTCGCGTCGGCTGCTCGCAGCACGCATCACAAGTTGGCGCTTGATGCGCTCCGGCATCTGCGGCTGCCTGATGCGCAGTCGTGGATGGACGTGTTTCTCCGCTACAACCGCTCGTATCTCGACGGCGCGAAGGCCCCCGACACGCAGTTCAAGGATTTTAAGAACCATGTGCTGCACGTACACGATAACTACTGGGGCGGCGCGATTGCCGCAGCGCAAAAGTGGTACGATCGCGCGCTCAAATCGTTGAAAAGTCACGACTGGGAGGATGCTGTCTTCTCCGCGGGTGTGCTCAGTCATTATTTTTCCGATCCGTTGATGCCGCTCCACACGGGGCAGACGGAAGACGAAGGGCCTATCCATCGTGCGGTTGAATGGAGCGTTTGCAAGTCGTATGGCGAGTTGCAGAACATTCTCGATGACGACCAAGGTGGCTATCCCCGCTGGGAATGTCCGACGGGCGAAGATTGGCTCGCGCAGATGGTCCGCCGCGCTGCCGACATCGCCAACCCGCATTACGACACGATCATCGATCACTATAACCTGGCCCTCGGCACGCGCGATCCGCTCCTGGGACTCGATCAAACGCTGAAAGACTGCCTGGCGAAGTGCCTGGGCTATGCCGTCGTCGGAATCGCGCGAATTCTGGAGAAGCTGATCGAAGAAGCGAACGTCGATCCGCCGTTTGTCGACGTCACGCTGCAAGGCTTTGTCGCCGCGGCCAAGATGCCGTTTCGCGCGCTCGCCCGGCACATCGAAGACGTGCGCGAGCGCGAGACCCTGCGGCTGATCTACGACGAATTCGAGCGCACCGGCAAAGTCATCGATAATCTCTCGCCCGATGACGCCGCCGTGCGCAAAGCCCATGCCGATGAAGTGCTGCACGTGCCGCTGAGTCAGCTCGATTCCCAGCCCATTCGCAAACCGGGCGAACGACATGGTCAAGGAGCAACGTCTCGCGAGCGGAGCCTCAAGAGTGTGACGGTACCGGTGATTGATCATCGCAAGCGAACGACCGTTCCGCTAAAACCCGAATTAAGAACCGAAGAAGTAACCAAGCCAGCGCGGATGGAACAGCGGCCGGTGAAGGAACAATTGCTGCGCTACGACGCACCGACGGAGATCGAGGACAGGCCGCCGCCGCCCGTGAAGATTCAAAAGCCAGAACCGGCGAAGAGCAAGCCTCCCGAGAAAGACGTCGCCGCGAAGAAGCCCGCCGACAACAAGCTGAAATTCTATCTCGAACGCAGCAAACCCATACAAGACGCCCCTTCCATTGGCAGTAAGACGGCCGAACGAATGCGGGCCGCGGGCGTGAACACCGTCGGCGAGTTGCTCGCTTCGCATCCCGAAAAGCTGGCCGCGAAATTAGACGTCGCCCACATCATCCCTGATGTCATCCGCCAATGGCAGGCCGAAGCCACGCTCTGCTGCCGCGTGCCCGGTCTGCGCGGTCACGATGCACAGATCCTCGTCGCCTGCGGCATCGACCAGCCGTCCGAACTGGCAGAGTGCCTCGTCGATGACCTGCTCGACCTGATCCAACCGTTCGTCGAAAGCGCCGACGGCCAACGCGTCCTCCGCGGCAGCGAGGCACCCGATGAAGAAGAAGTCACCGAATGGATTGCCGCAGCGCAGCAGGCTCGTTCACTCAAAGCGGCATAGTTCCGGAAGACCTTGTTTCGCCAAAGACTCCCGATCCCTGCCTCTACTTACTGATCGTCCGTAAACCACGAATTCTTGCCGCGGCCGGTAGTTTCGTGCGGCAAAAATCTGCGGCCGGTGTCCATCTGCAGATAGTCGCGCAAGGGCGACCAGGGGCGAATCCGCACGCCGTCCATCGTTTGCTCGAAGACTCCGCTGCCGGGGACTGAGAACTTCAGATGCACTAGGCCATACGCGCCGAGAGTGTCATCGAACTCCGGATGGGCGGCTTGAAACGGAAGTCGGATGACCGCGCCGCGCGTGGTGTATTCAGCCAGGTTCACAGCCTGAGCCCAGCGGGCGATCGGCTCCAGCGACCGGCCTCGACTCTGGGGAGCGTGATGAAAGGCGCGGGCTTGCAAGGCAAACAGTTCCACTTCGAGCGTGCCGCTGACCACGGCAACTTGCTGCCACGCATCGAGCGGTTGCAAGTGAATCACCAGACCATCGGCTTCGACATCGGCGTCCCAATTGGCAAGCAGTGCATCGCAAGCGATGGAGAGCACTTTCGTCGGCGGCAACGGTGGCTGTTCCTCGGCGGGAAGATCGGAGGGTGAAGCCGGTTGTGGATTGAATTTTGCGCGTTCCGCTTGTGACTTTGCGGAGGTGGCCAGGCTCCGATAAACCCCCGCGAGTTCCGCGGCCGAGAGTGACTCGCCCTCGTGTGTCGCCATGCGAATGTCCTGCCACGCGATGGGCCGCCAGAGTACTGCGCCGCCTCGTTCGAAGCGCAGCACCAATTGCTGATCGGAAGATCGGCTATCGATGATTCCTTCCCATTGACGACCGCTGACAACTTGGACTGAAACTGTCGCCGGCTCTTGAGCTTGCGTGAGACTCCATAAATCAATCAAGGGCAGGACTGCAGCCAATGTGGAAATTGCTCGCCAATTCATGCTGCGTGCTCCGCAAAACGCCGGAACCAACGGGCCGAAAGTGCCTTGATTCACCTCGCAGTAGAAACGCAACCCGCGGGCCGGAGAAGTGGGAGATGCGCAGTGGGTTTGCCCAACCCTCGTCAGATTCGGGACTTACACGTGCTTGTGTCTGCGGTCGAGGAATGGTTGGAGCATCGACCCTGTTGCGTGGGAGCCTCATGTGGCGAAATGGCAACTACATCGCGTCGTAGAATCGCCTCATCGTCAAGCATGACCTATCTTTCAGAGCGGAATGTCACTACCAGAATGAACACGCCTGAGATTCAATTATGCTGCGTTGTCAAACGATCTCGCTATTTCCAATTTTGGTAGCCATCACGATGGCAACGACGCTCGCCGAGGAACCCACCAAACTGTCCGAAACGCGGCAGATCGCTCACCGGCGCGCAGGTGCAGGCGAACCTGGCAGCGGCGAACGGCAACGAGAAGGAACCAGGTTGACGGACGTCGTCGGACGATTTGAGCTGGCCGGCGAAAGGGTGACGTTTTACCCAGCTAATCAAGGAGCCGCGGGCAAGGAATCGTATCGACTGCTCGAAAACCTCGCGCTCGAACGGGTCGGACAAGTTTTGAGCGAGAGCCGCGCCCGGCAAGACTGGACCATCAGCGGCACGCTCACTGAATTCCGCGGCGCGAACTACCTGCTGCTGCAAAAGGCCGTCATTAAATCGGCGCCGCCAGCCAATTAGAACTCGGTAACGCGGTTGGCTGACATTGAGTTCGCAGCGGCCCTCTGGTAAGACGCACTCACAACGATGCTGGACATCTTCCGCTAGCATCGCCCGATTAGTCAGCGGATGAACGAGGCAGCGATGGAACGCTGGAGACTTGATGCGCGAATCCAATGGATCGCAGTCGGCTGCGCACTCTTGCCATTCGTCTTGAGCGGTTGCACGCGCACCTCGGAGCCTGATTCCGCGATGCTCAAGCAGGCCCGCAAATACGCTGCGCTGCCCGGACTGCGCGGTGCCTCGCATCCGCAGCTATTGCCCGCCCTGCAACAGATTGAAAGTCAGCAGCAGACGCCTGCGCAACTCGACGCGGCCAGCCCGGGCGAGTCCTATGCGCCTTTTGTCCTGGCCTATCCCGCCTTGTCTCGTCCCGCGATCCAGCGGGAAGTGAACTCACTGTGGCCCACAACTTCCTTGCGGTTGGAACCCGGCGCGTTGCAAAAGGCGAGAGAACTATTAAGTCAACAGGCGGCCGCGCGGCAACGATTCGCCCGGGCACTTCGAGAAATGGGTGCCAGGCCTCGACTGCGAATCATCGATTCGTTGGTCGCCGACGACGAATGGTTGGACGCGATCACCACCGGCTGCCGAATCGAAGGCCTGGCAGCCGCAGAAGCTCTAGCGGAGCAGCAGCCGGAAGCCGCCAGCGCGCCGCTTGAGCGAATGCTGCAAGCCAGTCAGCAACTCACGCGCGAAGGGAATCTCAATGCGCGACTCGCGGCGGCGGCCATTCGTGCCGATAGCACCCAGGTACTGCACGCCATCGCAAATCATCCCGCGGCCTCCGTCGCCACGCTGCAACATTTGCTGCAACTGCTTGGTACTCACACCGCTGATTGGCCGAGTGACGAACGGGTTTGGATCGCGGAACGAGCGCATGGGCTGCTCACCTATGAAGTGGTGCGAAGCGGATACTACTCGTCGTTGCTGCCTCATCATCAACAGGTTGTGTTGGAGCGTAAGGGACTCGTGCATTCAACTGCCGCCGCTGCTGTGCGGGATGTCGATCAGGACGAGCTCTTCTACCTGCGGGCAATGCAGCAGCAAATTGCCGCGGCCAAGTTGCCCTACTTTCAGCGAAAGACAGTCATCGAGCAGTTGCAAGCGGAACTGCAAACGCGCAGCGAATCAGGCGAGTACCCGCTGGTCGCAGGTTCGTTGCTCCTCAACAAGATCGCGGAAATCCATCGCACGCAGGCCGAAGACCGCGCCCGCTGCGAAGCCTGGCTGATCGCGCTCACCGCGGCCTGCGAACGTCCGCTGGGCGATCTGCCGATTTGTTGCCTCACGGGAAGTGCGTATGAATTGCAGGCGGACCGCGAGCGCGTCAGAATTCAAGGATTGAACCTGCGTGCCGGCGAAGTGGTGGAAGTGATCCGTCCGGGAGTGATTCAAGCCCGGCGTCGTGCCGCGGGCTTTGATCTTTCGCCCAGACCCTTGCGATTGGAATAACAGGCAAATGATTCGCTTCCAAGATTTCGCACCGCAGATGCTTTCGCCCCCAGGCTTCTTGAAGGTTGCGACTTACGAGCCGTTGCAAGTCGCGGTCGACGCCGCGAACGCTTGGATCAAGCAAAACGAAGTGCAGGTCTTCAACATCGAAACGCTGCTGCTCCCCAATATCTGGAGCCGGTACGAAGAGGGTTCCAGCGATCCTTCGCTCGCCACCAGCGGCGAATCGCCCAGCAATTGGCACCAGGTGGTGCGGATTTGGTATCAGGTGGAGTGATTGTATTCCTCACGCTCCGCGTGAGGAGACATCACGCGGAGCGTGAGGAGTACTATGTCTCACCGCGGCAGGTCCTTGCGGCGCGGCAACTCGCGGGGATGCGGTGGCGGCAGCATCGCTGGCAACGGTTGCGAGGTCTCTTGCGACCACGCCAGGCGCTCTTCATCCGAGGCGTAATACGCCAGCCAGGTCTCGGGATCGAGATCGACATCCAGGCAACGCCAGTTCAGATAATTGCTTTGCAGATCGAGCTTCTTCTCGTGCGAGGGCAGGATATCGCGAGCGATCAAGCAATAGAGCTGCCGATCGGATAGATGATCGGTCAGTTCAAGATAAATCCGCCGCTGGCTGAGTTGCTCAATCACTTCGGTTAGCGCGGCACGCAACTCTTGATTGGAAAGTCGCTCGAGCGAGACCAAGACCAGCGGCGGATCGAACCACTGGCCGATGGGGAGCGCCGGCGCCCGTTCCCAGGCCAGCATCGAGGCGAGAAATTCGTTCTCGTCCGAGGTGGGCAATTGCTTGCAAGTCAGGACATCGACCGACTCATCCAAAAATGGCTCCAGCTCGTCCCGCAGGCGGGCGTTGAGCATGAGTTGGTCGACTTCTTCCGTGCGATCGAGAGGAGAAAACATGACTCGAAACCTTGCGGTCAGGGGAGCCAGGCACGCGCGAATTGTAGAGGGGGGAGCCCGCGGCACGCTGGAGTGCTATCGACTCTAACCAGACCCCAGCCCCGCTCCAATGCAAACTTGCGTAAAAATACAAGATGCAATGCGAAATTTTTAGCCCTGCTGCCACAAGATCGTCACCAGCGCCCAAGTCGATGCTGGTACAGCTTTTGCAAACGATAAATGCTTTGCAATTGGTAAAGATTCTTAGCGCTAGCGGCGAATTGTTTCAGGTGTAAGCCAACCCAAAACCGGCTGATCGGGATCGACCAGATAAACCCGCACCTCGTCGGCGCCCGTGGCGGGCAAACCATGTTCGCTCTGGGTGTTCTTTCGCACGCCGGTGCTGGAGATCGCCAGCCGGTCTTCCGCAATGCCATGACGATCCAGGTAATCAGCAACGCTCTGAGCCCGCGAGGTCGCCAGTTGCCGGCCACTCTTGGCCGCCGCTTCGCGCGTCCGCGAACCGGTCCGTTCCGCAGATGTAGCGACGAGCACCCGGAACTTGCTCGCCGGTGAACGCTGCAACAACTTCGCGAGCTCCGCCAATTGCTGCCGGCTCTCGGGCGTAAGGGCCGACGTTTTCGGCTCGAACGTGATGTCCTCCGCCCAGACGCCGGCGCCGGTTTCGGCATCGACCTCAATCCGGTCATCCTGCCGGGCCAATTGCGCGATCGCCGGGAGCGCCACCTTGGGTTGAGACGCCGCGCGATGCGGCCGCCAGGGGAGCGTGTCCTCCTTCGCAGCCTGCGGCCTGGCTGGCTTCGTAGCCTGCGAAACCGCGGGCATTGACCCCCGAGACGTTCCACTCGCCAATTGAGTCTCCGCTTGATCGAGTCGCTTCTCCAGCGAAGCTACGGAGGTTTGCAACGAGCGGTTGGCCTCGCGTTGCTGATCAATCGTGACCAGCAGCTTATCCTTTTCAGCCTGAATGCGCTTCACCTGCGCGTTGGGCGAAGCACAACCCGCCGTTGCCGCGAGGGCCAGTAATATTAATCGTGGATTGAAGTTGTTAGCAATCATGATTCGACTCCCTTCGAATCAACTCAATTCAAGTCGTGAAATTACTTATCCAAACCAAACGTGCTGATCGCGGCATCCATCAATGCCATCGACATCGACGATTGGCTATCAAAGACCCACATGTTCAGCAGAATATCGACGGTCAACATGCCGCAGCAAACCAGCATCAGCGTGACGAAGAACAGGCCGAGTACATTCCACACCGAATACGGAGCCTCGATCACCGGCACTTGCACATACACGGGCTGACCACCGACGCCCGGCATGCCAGCCATCGCCATGCCGCCGACCATCGGCGTGGAGTCGGGAAATGGCTCCATTGCCATCTGAGCCTGCGCAAACGCATCGTCGGCCAGCGGCGCTGCCCCGGCCGACTTCAGCATCGTTGCGGCATCGGCATCGAACGATTCGCTATCTTCGAGCGCAATCACTTGCGAGCCGCTGTCCGATTCGTCATCGCCCATGCTATCGGTGGGCGAGAGCAGGAATTGATCGTCTTGCTTCAACTGCGTGGCCAGATCGGGATCGCCCGTATCATCGTCGAGCGAGATCACGTCGTTGTCTTCAGGCAGTTCGAGCGAATCGACCGCCGAGCCACCCAGATCAAGGGGCTCTTCTTCCAGCGACAAGCCGCTATCGGTTGGCTTCAAGTTAATGCCCGAATCGCCGCCACGAAGCGTCACGTCGCTGCCGACGCCGCTGCCAATCACGCTGCCGCTACCGCCGCCGATTCCCACATGATCGGAATCAAGATCGATCTCGTCCGAATCTTCATCATCCACGAACTTCGCTTTGGCCGCGGGCTTCTTTTCCACCGGCTTGGCCGAGCCCATGTCCAGGCTCAACTCGTCGTCGCCCAACTCCATGCCGTCGCCCAGCAGCACGTCGCTTCCCGCAGCGCCGGCCTTAATCGGTCCCGTGCCACTGCCGGAATCGAGCTTCACGTCGGAGCCGCCGAGAATGCTGGAGGGGCTTTTATCTTCATTGCCGAAGGCGGATGACTCCGGCGCCAGTTGCAGATCGCTGTCGGCCGCCGATTTCGCATGGTTCTTTTTGCCGATGATCGTGCTGTTCGCCCCTTCGGTCGAGCGGCCCAGTTCTTCTTCGCTCACCAGAATGGCTTCATTGCCATCGGTCTTCGATTTGTTGGAAGTGGAAGAAAGATCGGCCAGCAATGCGCCGAATTCATCGCCATCGGAGTTCATGATCGCCGATCCGCTGCTGCCCCGCTCGGCGACCACGCGTTCGATCTCTTCCGTTTTGAAAGACCAATTGCTGCCATCGCGGCGGCCAAAGACTTCGCCCCGCTGACGCATCTCGACCAATTGGTCTTCCGAGATGCCGAGCATCGCAGCAGCTTCTTTGCTATCCAAAATCTTGCCGGCCATTTCATAACTCCGCAGCGGCGACTCATTACGAGCCGCCTGAATGGGACCGGCGTGGCGGCCGGTCAGCGCTGATCTGCGATGGATCGTATTTCGCGCGGCGTCGGACTGCCGCTGTTAAAGTCCTCCATGACCAGGTCCCACTGAACATTTCTAACACTTCGTAAGTTGATCGCGCCAGTATTCCGGTCGATATGATAAACGGCCATCACCTGCCGCCGCGGATCCACCACGGTGACCTGTTGCCGCCCCTCGACATCCATCGACAAAGCCAGCAATTCCCCCGGCTGCCCCCGCTCAGCCACCCCCACGGGCCGCTGCGCCTGAGCCTCCTGATAATCGCTGGCTCCCCAAACCACCAGCACCAAACCTACAACGACAAACCCCATCCACATACCACGCATTACCGCCTCCTTGCGAGTTGGCGGAAGTCAGGGCCGCTCCATCTATTCTAAAAGCCCTAAATTCCGTTTCAAGCCTTTGACTTACGTTGTTTTGACAGATCAACCAGAATAATCGGTTCTGCGGCCCGTTGCCGTCCCCAATGGCTGCGCCCCCAACGGCTGCGAAGTGTAGCGAGCAACCGCCAGCAGCGGAAGCGAGCTTTTGAGCCTTGCTCCTTCTCCTCAGTACTCGCGGTACCTCCGCGTTCGGCGCGGGTCTCCGACCCCGCCGAAACGGCCGACCGCAGGTCTCCCTCAGGCAGTTGAGATGTGCGGTCGCGTGATCGGGCGAGGTCAGAGACCTACGCCCAACCTCAGCCGGCGTCGCGACGTAACCCTACATTCCGCAGCGCTCCAATGCCTCCCATCTGTCGAACAACTCCCCCAGTTTTTCACCATGCACCCCCCATAAAACCCGCGTGAGGCGCTTACCCGTGTCGAAAAACCCCCATGGTTTTTCGACACAGGCCCCCGTTGGAGGGGACAAGACTTACGTCGATTCGCGTTCCTGGTAGGGTTGAAAACCCTGCCCGTCTGCTAAGCGTTCCCGACTTCGGCCCCTGCCCTGATAACACTTTCGCGCGCGATTTGAATGCAACCAGCCACCTCCGCGCCGCGCCGCAACTTGCTCTCCGCCAATATCTTACAGAACTATTGCGAATCACTTACTAACGACTTATCGAAAACATCAACAACAATCTGATAACAACTCCTTCAGGTGGGATGACAACGGCTCGATGCAAGGAGCAACCCAGCAGCACACCCCCATCCACCTTCAACCAGTTTAAGAAAGATCAGCCGCCTACCATTAGACGATCCACCCTGGACACGTCTGGTCCGGCCGAGGCAAGTTTCCCAAATTTTTTTTGATGAGATTCCCGACCGCGTAGGATGGGTGGTGCGTCGAGCAAGGTGTCGCACCTGACAAGCCGCTCGATACCTGATCGAGAAGTTTCCTACGGCTAGTTTTCGTGCGCAAGAGTTGCTCTGTCAATTCGCGCGTGCGAGAATTTCCCTAAGTTCAATATCAGAGCAACGAGTTGCGCGCTTGACGATGCTTGTTAATCGCCTTATCTTATCTCGACTGTGGGCGAGATAATA